>NZ_CAMPPN010000001.1:0-272804 GCF_946900935.1 Stenotrophomonas sp. Marseille-Q5258 | reverse complement strand
CCCCTCCCCCTTCCGAGCCGCCTTCCGCCATGACCCGCCATCCCGCCGCCGCCCGATTCACGCCCACCGCCTGCGCGGCGGGCACGTGTGGGCGGTGCGATGCGCGTGCCGCCGCTTCCCCTGACCGGCCGGCGTGTCCCTGAGACCGCCGGCCGTCTTTTTTCTTACCTCCAAGGAACCTCTCCCATGAGCACCAACGACCTGCCCCAGATCAAGATCGCTGTTGTCGGCTACGGCAGCCAGGGCCGCGCGCACGCGCTGAACCTGCGCGAATCCGGTTTCGATGTCGTCATCGGGCTGCGTCCGGGTGGCCCGACCGAGGTCAAGGCACAGGCCGACGGCTTTACCGTGAAAGCGCCCGCCGATGCGGTGAAAGACGCCGACCTGGTGGCGGTGCTGACCCCGGACATGGTGCAGAAGAAGCTCTACGAGGACGTGCTCGCGCCGAACATGAAACAGGGCGCGGTGCTGTTGTTCGCGCACGGCCTGAACGTGCACTTCAACATGATCACCCCGCGCGAGGATCTGGATGTGGTGCTGGTCGCACCGAAGGGTCCTGGCGCGCTGGTGCGCCGCGAGTATGAAATCGGCCGTGGTGTGCCGTGCATCTGGGCGGTGTACCAGGACCGCAGCGGCAAGGCCGCCGAGTACGCGCTCGCCTATGCGGCCGGTCTGGGCGGTGCACGTGCCAACCTGATCCAGACCACGTTCAAGGAAGAGACCGAGACCGACCTGTTCGGCGAGCAGGCCGTGCTGTGCGGCGGTGCCTCGGCGCTGGTGCAGGCCGGCTTCGAAACACTGGTGGAAGCCGGCTACCAGCCGGAAATCGCCTACTACGAAGTGCTGCACGAACTGAAGCTGATCGTGGACCTGTTCTACGAAGGGGGCATCACCCGCATGCTGGAATTCATCTCCGAGACCGCGCAGTACGGCGACTACGTCAGCGGCCCGCGGGTGATCGATGCCGGCACCAAGGCGCGCATGAAGGACGTACTGACCGACATCCAGAACGGCACCTTCACCAAGAACTGGGTCGCCGAGTACGAAGCAGGCCTGCCGAACTACACCCGGTTCAAGCAGGCCGACCTGGAGCACCCGATTGAGAAGGTAGGCAAGGAACTGCGCGCCAAGATGGTCTGGCTGCAAAGTCAAGCCGCGTAACCGCGCGGCTCTCCCACCGCTTTCGCAAAGGTCACCGCATGAACACCTCCGCACACAGCACCGCGCCCCGCAACGGCGCACGCTGGTTGACGCAGGCCCTGGAAGCCGAGGGCGTGCACACGCTGTTCGGCTATCCGGGCGGCACCATCATGCCGTTCTACGACGCCCTGGTGGATTCCGGGCTGAAGCACATCCTGGTACGCCACGAGCAGGGCGCCGCCCTGGCGGCCAATGGCTACGCGCGCGCCAGCGGCCAGGTCGGCGTCTGCGTCGCCACGTCCGGCCCGGGCGCCTCCAATCTGGTTACCGGCATTGCCGATGCGATGCTGGACTCGGTACCAATGGTCTGCATCACCGGCCAGGTCGCCACGCCGCTGCTGGGCACCGACGCATTCCAGGAACTGGACGTGTTCGGGCTGACCCTGCCGATCGTCAAGCACAGCTGGCTGGTGCGCCGGGTCGAGGACCTGCCGCAGGTCGTCCGCGACGCGTTCCGGATCGCCCGTGAGGGGCGTCCCGGCCCGGTCCTGATCGACCTGCCGAAGGATGTCCAGGTCGCCGATGCATCGCACCTGCCCGCCCACGTGCCGGCCACCGTGCCGGCGCTGCCGGCACCGCAGGACGATGTGATCGCACAGGCCATCGCCGCCATCGCCTCGGCCGAAAAGCCGGTGATCTATGCCGGCGGTGGCGTGGCGCTGGGCGATGCCGTCGAGGACTTCCGTGCCTTTGTCGACGCCACCGCGATTCCCACCGTGCTGACCCTGCGCGGCCTGGGTGCCCTGCCGCCACAGCATCCACATTACCTGGGCATGCTGGGCATGCACGGTACCCGCGCCGCCAACATGGCGGTACAGGAGAGCGACCTGCTGGTGGTGGTGGGCGCGCGCTTCGATGACCGCGCCACCGGCAAGTTGAACGAGTTCGCGCCGTTCGCGCGGGTCGTCCACATCGATGCCGACGCCTACGAGATCTCCAAGCTGCGCACCGCCGATGTCGCCGTGCCCGGCAACGTCGGCACTGCCATGCGCGCCTTGACCGCCGCCCTGACTGCACCCGTGCCGGCCCAGGAGGCGTGGCGCCGGCGCTGTGCCGGCCATCGCGAACGCTTCGCGCCGCGCTATGACGCACCCGGCAGGCACATCTACGCACCGGCGCTGTTGAAGCGGTTGAGCGAGCTGGCCCCGGCGGACGCGATCATCGCCTGCGATGTCGGCCAGCACCAGATGTGGGTCGCCCAGCACTGCCGCTTCAATCACCCGCGCAACCATCTGACCAGCGGCGCGCTGGGCACGATGGGCTTCGGCCTGCCGGCCGCGATGGGCGCGCAGTTCGCCTGCCCCGACCGCACCGTCGTGCTGGTTTCAGGCGATGGCAGTTTCATGATGAACGTGCAGGAGCTGGCCACCATCGGGCGCTGCCGCCTGCCGGTGAAGATCGTGCTGCTGGACAACAGTTCGCTGGGCATGGTTCGCCAGTGGCAGGAACTGTTCTTCGCCGAGCGGTACAGCGAGATCGACCTGTCCGACAACCCCGATTTCGCGGCCCTGGCGCAGGTGTTCGGCATTCCGGCCACGCGCATCGATGCCCGCGATGACGTCGAGGGCGGCCTGGCCGCACTGCTGGCCCAGCCGGGCCCGGCGCTGCTGCACGTGGCCATCGACGCGCGCGCCAACGTATGGCCGCTGGTGCCGCCCAACAACGCCAACAGCACGATGCTGGAAAGCAACCCGGCCCACCAGACCCAGGAGACCCCCAATGCAATACCGGCTTGACCTGGTGCTGACGCCGGCCGAGGGCGCGCTGCTGCGCGTGATCGGCATGGCCGAACGGCGCGGCTTCGCGCCCCGCGCGATCGCCGGTGCGCCCAATGCCGCCGACGATGGCCGCTGGCACCTGCAGCTGGTGGTGGACAGCACCCGACCGCCGGAAACACTGCGTCGCCAGATCGAGAAGATCTACGACTGCGTGTCGGTGCGCATCAGCGCGCTGGACCCGACGCCGGGAGTATCCGCATGACTGCCCGCACCGCCATGCCGGTGCCGGTACGGAGGCGTCTTCTCGCAGGGTGCCTGCAGAGCCGCGCCGCCACGCCGGCAGCCCGCCACGCCCCGGCGGCAGGCGCTGCACGCCGGGCGATGCGTTCCCCCTGCGCGCGCCCGCCTGTCATGGGGCGCAGCCGGAGCCGGCATGCCCGCTAGCCGCGCCCCGCAGGAACCGGATGTAGGCGATGTAAGCGTCGCCGACGTGCTGGCCGCGCAGGCGCGGCTGCGCCGCTTCCTGCCGCCCACCCCGCTGCATTACGCCGAGCGCTTCGGCACCTGGCTGAAGCTGGAAAACCTGCAGCGCACCGGGTCCTACAAAGTGCGCGGCGCGTTGAATGCTTTGCTGGCCGGACGCGAGCGTGGCGACGAGCGCCCGGTGATCTGCGCGTCGGCCGGCAACCACGCCCAGGGCGTGGCGTGGTCCGCCTACCGCCTGAACATCCCGGCCATCACCGTGATGCCGCACGGTGCACCGGCCACCAAGATCGCCGGCGTCGCCCACTGGGGCGCCACCGTGCGCCAGCACGGCAGCAGCTACGACGAGGCCTACGCCTTTGCCCGCGCACTGGCCGACCAGCATGGCTACCGGTTTCTGTCCGCGTTCGACGATCCGGACGTGATCGCCGGCCAGGGCACGTTGGGCATCGAACTGGCCCCGCATGCACCGGATGTGGTGATCGTGCCGATCGGCGGCGGCGGCCTGGCCTCCGGCGTGGCGCTGGCGCTGAAGTCGCAGGGCGTGCGCATCGTCGGCGCGCAGGTGGAAGGCGTCGATTCGATGGCGCGTGCCATCCGCGGCGACGTCCGCGAGATCACCCCGGTCGCCACGCTCGCCGACGGCGTCAAGGTCAAGATTCCCGGCCTGCTGACCCGGCGCCTGTGCGCTGCATTGCTCGACGATGTGGTGATCGTGCGCGAAGCCGAGCTGCGCGAAACCCTGGTGCGGCTGGCGCTGGAGGAACACGTGATCGCCGAAGGCGCCGGTGCGCTGGCCCTGGCGGCAGGCCGGCGCGTAGCCGGCAAGCGCAAGTGCGCGGTGGTCTCCGGCGGCAACATCGATGCGCTGGTCCTGGCCCAGCTGCTCGCCGACATCCGCCCGCGCCCGCCGCGCAAACCCCGCCGCCGCGCCAGCGAGCGCACGCGTCCACCGCTGCCGACCGTGCTCGCACCGTCCCCGACATCCCCCGCTTCCCCTTCCTTTGCCACCCCATCCGACCTTGTTGTCGAGGAGACCTCCTGGTGACCACGCCCGACTCCCCCCGCATCCGAATTTTCGACACCACCCTGCGTGACGGCGAGCAGTCGCCGGGCTGCAGCATGAGCCCGCAGCAGAAGCTGGTGATGGCCCGCGCACTCGACGAGCTGGGCGTGGACATCATCGAGACCGGCTTCCCGGCCAGCTCGCAGTCCGACCGTGAGGCGATGGCGATGATCGCCCGCGAAGTCCGCCGCCCGACCCTGGCGGTGCTGTCGCGCTGCCTGGCCGCCGATATCGAAACCTCCGCCAAGGCGCTGGACGCGGCCGCCAACGCGCGCCTGCACGTGTTCCTGTCGACCAGCCCGCTGCACCGCGAGCACAAGCTGCGGATGAGCCGCGAGCAGGTGCTGGAATCGGTCCACAGGCATGTCAGCCTGGCCCGCAGCTACGTGGATGATGTGGAGTTCTCCGCCGAGGACGCCACGCGCACCGAGGAAGACTTCCTGATCGAGGTGACGCGCGTGGCCGTAGCGGCTGGTGCGACCACCATCAACCTGCCCGACACCGTGGGCTTCACCACGCCCGAAGAAATCCGCGGCATGTTCCAGCGGGTCATCGCCGGTGTTCCCGACAGCGACCGCATCGTCTTCAGTACCCACTGCCACAACGACCTGGGCCTGGCCGTGGCCAACTCGCTGGCCGCCATCGAGGGCGGCGCGCGCCAGGTGGAGTGCACCATCAACGGCATCGGCGAACGCGCCGGCAACTGCTCGCTGGAGGAACTGGCGATGGTGCTGAAGGTACGCAACGCGTTCTACGAGGAAGACACCCGCATCAACACACCGCGCATCGTGGCCACCTCGCAGCTGCTGCAGCGCCTGGTCGGCATGCCGGTCCAGCGCAACAAGGCCATCGTGGGTGCCAATGCGTTCGCGCATGAGTCGGGCATCCACCAGCACGGCATGCTGCGCCATCGCGGCACCTACGAAATCATGCGTCCTGAAGACGTGGGCTGGGAGAACTCGCAGATGGTGCTGGGCCGCCACAGCGGTCGTGCCGCCGTCGAGGCCCGCCTGCGTGCGCTGGGCTTCTGGCTGGAGGAGGAAGAACTGAAGCTGGTATTCGAGCAGTTCAAGGCGCTGTGCGAGCAGCAGCGCGTGGTCACCGACGCCGACCTGCAGGTGCTGATGCAGGGCAGCTCCACCCAGAACGGCTACCGCCTGGCCTCGATGACCATCAGCGACGTCGGCAGCCGCGCCAACGCACTGGTCGAACTGTCCGACCCGGACGGCAACCGTGTGGCCGAGACCGCGCAGGGCGATGGTCCGGTCGACGCGCTGTTCGGCGCGCTGTCCTCGGCCACCGGCGTGCAGCTGATGCTGGACAGCTACCACGTCCACAGCGTGGGCATCGGCGCCGATGCCCGCGGCGAAGCCAACCTGAGCGTGCGCCACGACGGCGTGGAGTACGAAGGCACCGGCACCAGCCGCGACATCATCGAGGCGTCCGCACTGGCCTGGCTGGATGTGGCCAACCGCCTGCTGCGCCAGCGCAATGCCGTCACCGAACACCCCGCGGCCAGCGCCGCCGCCTGAAGGAGTTGCCATGAGTGCCTTCGACAGCTACGACATCCCCGCCGCCGGCCAGTGCTGGAACGCCCACGACTACGCCATCGACGCCGGCTTCGTACCGCTTCTCGGCGGCGCGGTGGCGCGGCTGCTTGATCCGCAACGCGGTGAGCGCATCCTCGATCTGGGCTGCGGCGACGGGGTGTTGAGCTTCGACCTGGCCCTGAGCGGTGCGCATGTCACCGGCGTGGATGCCGCGCCGGAGCTGGTCGGCGCCGCGCGCGCGCGCGGCGTCGCCGCGCAGATCATGGATGCCCATGCCCTGACCTTCGACCGCCAGTTCGATGCGGTGTTCAGCAATGCCGCCCTGCACTGGATGCGCGAGCCGGACCGCGTCATCGAGGGCGTGCGCCGCGCGCTGGCACCCGGCGGCCGCTTCGTCGCCGAGATGGGCGGACACGGCAATGTGGCCGCCATCACCAGCGCCCTGCAGGCCGCGCTGGCCAGCAACGGCCACGTCGTACCGGCGTTCCCCTGGTATTTCCCGACCGCCGATGCATACGCGGACCGCCTGCGCGCGCACGGCTTCCGGGTGCGCTACATCGAGTGCCTGCCACGCCCGACCGTCCTGCCGACCGGCATGCAGGGCTGGCTGCGCACCTTCGCCTCCCCCTTCCTGGTCGGGTTGGCAGCCGACCAGCGACAGCGCGTGCTCGACGATGCCGTGGCGCTGCTGGCGCCCACCCGGCGCGATGCGCGCGGCCAGTGGAGCGCAGACTATGTGCGCCTGCGCTTCGACGCGCGCCTGCCGATCCGATGAATTTCCGTATCACGAACCACAGCAAGGCCATTCCATGACCCCAGCTCCCCGCACCCTGTACGACAAACTGTGGGACGCCCACGTCGTCGTACCCGAATCGGACAGCGCGCCTGCCGTGCTGTACATCGACCTGCACCTGATCCACGAAGTAACCTCGCCACAGGCGTTCACCGAACTGCGCGAGCGCGGCCTGTCGCCGCGCCGGCCGGACCGGACCAAGGCGACGATGGACCACTCCACCCCGACCCTGCCGGCCAGCCCGGATGGCAGGCTGCCCTACGCCAGCGCCGCCTCCGAAGCCCAGGTGGCGATGCTGGCGCGCAACTGCGGCGAGCACGGCATCGAACTGTTCGACATGCAGTCGGCCAACCGCGGCATCGTGCACGTGATCGCTCCGGAACAGGGGTTCACCCAGCCGGGCATGACCATCGTCTGCGGCGACAGCCACACCTCCACCCACGGTGCGTTCGGCGCGCTGGCCTTCGGCATCGGCACCAGCGAAGTCGGCCATGTGCTGGCGACCCAGTGCCTGCTGCAGCGCAAGGCCAGGACGATGGCGATCACCGTCGATGGCATCCTGCCGCAGGGCGTGGGCGCCAAGGACGTGGTGCTGCACATCATCGGCGTGATCGGGGTCAACGGTGGCACCGGCCATGTACTGGAATTCCGTGGCAGCGCCATCGAGGCAATGGACATGGAACAGCGCATGACGTTGTGCAACATGTCCATCGAGGCCGGCGCCCGCGCCGGCATGGTCGCGCCCGACCAGGTCACGTTCGACTGGGTCGCCAACACCCCGCGCGGCCCCAAGGGGGCGGCGTTCGATGCCGCCGTGGCCGCCTGGACGCAGCTGCGCAGCGATCCGGGCGCGCGCTTCGACGCGGAGGTGCATATCGATGCCAGCGACATCCGTCCGACCCTGACCTGGGGCACCCACCCTGGCACGGCCATCGCGGTGGACCGGCCCATCCCGGCCGCCAACGACGCCGCCGACCAGAAGGGACTGGACTACATGCAGTTCCAGGCAGGCCAGACGCTGGCCGGCACGCCGGTGGACGTGGTGTTCGTCGGCTCGTGCACCAACGGGCGGCTGAGCGACATGCGCGAGGTGGCGCACGTGCTGCGTGGCCGCCGTGTCGCGGCAGGCGTACGCATGCTGGTGGTGCCCGGTTCGGAGATCGTCAAGCGCCAGGCCGAGGCAGAAGGCATCCACGAGGTTGTGCGCGGCGCGGGTGCCGAGTGGCGCGAGCCGGGCTGCTCGATGTGCATCGCCATGAACGGCGATCTCGTCGCCCCCGGCCAGCTGGCGGTGAGCACCAGCAACCGCAACTTCGAAGGCCGCCAGGGCCCGGGCTCGCGCACGCTGCTGGCCTCGCCGATGACCGCGGCCTGGGCTGCGGTGAACGGACGGGTGTCCGACCCGCGCGACCTGTATGCCGCCCAGGAGGTGGCCTGATGAGCGGCTTCCGTACCCTGACCTCGACCAGCGTGGTGCTGCGCGAAACCAACATCGACACCGACCAGATCATCCCGGCGCGGTTCCTGTCCACCACCGAACGCGCCGGCCTGGGCAAGCATGCCTTCAACGACTGGCGCTGGCGGGCCGATGGCACACCCAATCCGGACTTTGCATTCAATCAGGCGCACAACGCCGGGCGCAGCATCCTGCTGGCCGGCCGCAACTTCGGCTGCGGTTCCTCGCGCGAGCATGCGCCGTGGGCGCTGACCGACCTGGGCCTGCGCGCCATCGTCAGCAGCGAGATCGCCGACATCTTCCGCGGCAATGCGCTGAAGAACGGGCTGCTGCCGATCGTGCTGGACGAGGCCGACGTGCAGACGCTGATGCAGCGTCCTGACGACACCCTGACCATCGACATCGCCGCGCGCGCGCTGCGCACGCCCGATGGTCGCGTCTACCCCTTCCCGCTGGACGGCTTCTCGCAGACCTGCCTGCTGGAAGGCGTGGACCAGTTGGGGTATCTGTTGGGCCGTACCTCTGAAATCGAACGTTACGAGAGTGAACATGCACGCTGAGATTGTCGTACTGCCGGGTGACGGCATTGGTCCGGAAGTCGCCGCTGCCGCCCTGGCGGTGCTGGACGCGGTAGCCGAACGCTTTGGCCACACCTTCCGTTTCACCGAACACGACATCGGCGGCATCGCCATCGACCGTCATGGCGAGCCATTGCCGGCCGTCACGCTGGAGGCCTGCCGCACCGCCCACGCGATTCTGCTTGGCGCCGTGGGCGGCCCGAAGTGGTCCGACCCGAATGCCACGGTACGCCCGGAGCAGGGCCTGCTGGCGATCCGCAAGGCGCTGGGGCTGTACGCCAACCTGCGCCCGGTGCGCCCCCATCCGGCCGCGGTCGGTGCTTCGCCGATCAAGGCCGAGCTGCTCGAGGGGGTGGACGTCGTGGTGGTGCGCGAGCTGACCGGGGGCATCTACTTCGGCGAGAAGACCCGCACTGCCGACAGCGCCAGCGACCTGTGCAGCTACAGCGTGGGCGAGATCGAGCGCGTGCTGCGCACCGCCTTCCGGCTGGCGCGGACCCGTCGCGGCAAGGTCACCTCGGTGGACAAGGCCAACGTGCTGGAAACCTCACGTCTGTGGCGCGATGTAGCCGCGCGGATCGGCCGCGAGGAATTCCCGGACGTGGCGCTGGAACACCAGCTGGTCGATTCGATGGCCATGCACCTGCTGGCCAAGCCGCGCGAGTACGACGTGATCGTGACCGAGAACATGTTCGGCGACATCCTCACCGACGAAGCCTCGATGCTGGCCGGTTCACTCGGCCTGTTGCCGTCGGCGTCACTGGGTGAACCCGGCGCGGTAGGCATCTACGAGCCCATCCACGGCTCGGCCCCGGACATCGCCGGCAAGGGCATCGCCAATCCTTACGCCACGATCTTCAGCGCGGCGATGCTGCTGCGCCATTCACTGGGGCTGGAAGCGGAAGCAGCGGCCGTGGAAGCGGCCGTGCATGCGGCGCTGGATGCCGGCGTGTTCACCGCCGACCTGGCGGCCGGGGGCGCGGCGGTGAGCACCCCCCAGGCCACCGAGGCGGTGCTGGCGCACCTGCGCACCTGATTCCGTCCCCGTTCCTTGCCAGCCGTGTCTGGCAAGGTGCCGGTCCGGAGAGCAGCCGACCCACACGGTCGGCTCTATTGATGCCGGTGAAGGCGTTCTGAGGCTCCCACCGGTTCGGTTGCGCGCCGCCGCCTGTTACTCCCCGGTGCTCTTCGCCTCATCCGGCTTCACCCGGAACCACGCGGCATACAGCGCCGGCAGGAACACCAGGGTCAGCACGGTGCCGACGATCAGGCCGCCCATGATCGAGATCGCCATCGAGCCGTAGAACGCGCTGCGCGACAGCGGAATCATCGCCAGCACCGCGGCCAGCGCGGTCAGGACGATCGGGCGGAAGCGGCGCACGGTGGCGTCGATGATGGCGTGCCAGCGATCGTGGCCGGCGTCGATGTCCTGCTGGATCTGGTCGATCAGGATCACCGAGTTGCGCATGATCATGCCGGCCAGGGCGATGGTGCCGAGCAGGGCGACAAAGCCGAACGGCGCACGGAACAGCAGCAGGAACAAGGTAGCGCCGATGATGCCCAGCGGCGCGGTGACCAGCACCATCGCCGCACGCGAGAAGCTGCGCAGCTGCAGCATCAGCAATGTGGCCACCACGATCAGGAACAGCGGCATGCCGGCCTTGATCGAGTCCTGCCCACGTGCCGAGTCCTCCACGGTGCCGCCGGTTTCCAGCAGATAGCCGCTGGGCAGATCCGCACGGATGCCGTCCAGCGTCGGCAGGATCTGCTGCACCACGTCCAGTGCCTGCATGCCATCGCCGATGTCGGCGCGCACGGTCACCGTCGGCAGACGGTTGCGGTGCCAGATGATGCCGTCCTCGAAGGCGTACTCCAGGCGGGCCACCTGCGACAGCGTCACCGGCGTGCCGCTGCTGGTCGGAATGGCCAGGCTGGCCAGCAGGTCCAGCTGGGCGCGTTCATTGTCCGGCCCGCGCAGCAGCATCTCGATCTGGCGATTGCCTTCGCGATACGTGCTCACCCGCATGCCCGACAACGAGCTGCTCAGGAACTGGCCCACCTGGGCGCTGCTCACGCCCAGCGCGCGTGCGCGGTCCTGGTCGATCACCAGCCGCACCACCTTGCTCGGTTCGCTCCAGTCCAGATTGACATTGATCACGTACGGGTTTTCGCGGACCTTGGCTTCGACCTGCCGTGCGATCGCCTGCACCTGTGCGATGTGCTCGCCCGAGACGCGCATCTGCACCGGGTAGCCGACCGGGGGACCGTTCTCCAGGCGGGTCACGCGCATCTGCACGTCCGGGAACTGCTTGATCACGTCCTTGATCAACCAGTCACGGGTCGCCTCACGGGCCTTGGCATCGGCAGTGAGCACCACGAACTGCGAGAAGTTGGTGGCCGGCAGCTGCTGATCCAGCGGCAGGTAGAAGCGCGGCGAACCGGTACCGACATAGGCGACGTAGTTGGTGATGCCATCGCGGCCCTTCAGCAGTTTCTCCAGCTTGGTCGCCTGTGCCTGGGTGGCGGCCAGCGACGCGCCTTCGGCCAGTTCGATGTCCACCATCAGTTCGGGCCGGGTCGAATCCGGGAAGAACTGCTGCGGCACGAAGCGGAACAGCATCAGCGAGGACACGAACAGCGCGATGGTCGCCGCAATCACCCACCAGCGATGACGCAGGCAGGCATCCAGGAAGCGGCGGAAGCGCGTGTAGAACGGGCGCTGGTACGGGTCGTGGTCGTGCGCGTGCTCTTTCGGCGCGATCCAGCGCGCGAAGGCAGGGTGGCGGTCCGCCCACTGCACGCGCCGCGCGCGCCAGCGTCCGGCCAGGCTGGTCGGCTTGGGCGGCTGCGGGTTGAACAGGTCCGGCAGCATCTTGTCGCCGAGATAGGGAATGAACAGCACCGCGGCGATCCACGACACCACCAGCGCGATGGTCACCACCTGGAACAGCGAGCGGGTGTACTCGCCGGTACTGGAGGCGGCCGTGGCGATCGGCAGGAAGCCGGCGGCGGTGATCAGCGTACCGGTCAGCATCGGGAAAGCGGTCGATTCCCAGGCGAAACTGGCCGCGCGCAGGCGGTCGTAGCCCTGCTCCATCTTGGTGGCCATCATCTCCACCGCGATGATCGCATCGTCCACCAGCAGGCCCAGCGCCAGCACCAGCGCGCCGAGCGAGATCTTGTGCAGGCCGATGCCGAAGTAATGCATGACGAAGAATGTCATCGCCAGCACCAGCGGGATGGTCACGCCGACCACCAGGCCGGTGCGCAGGCCCAGCGAGAAGAAGCTCACCAGCAGCACGATGACCACCGCTTCGGTGAGCACCTGCACGAACTCGCCGACCGATTCCTCCACCGCGTGCGGCTGGTCGGAGACCTTGCGCAGCTGCATGCCGGCCGGCAGCGTCTTCTGCAGGCGCTCGAACTCGGCATCGAGCGTACCGCCGAGCTTGAGGATGTCGCCGCCGTCCTTCATCGCCACCGCCAGGCCGATCGCATCCTCGCCCATGAAGCGCATTTTGGGCGACGCCGGGTCGGCGAAGCCGCGCTTGACCTCGGCGATGTCGCCCAGGTGCAGCGTGCGGTCGCCGGCCTGGATCGGGAACTGGCGGATGTCCTCGATGCTGTTGAACTGCCCGGTCACGCGCAGCTGCACGCGGTCGGTCGGGGTTTCGAAGAAGCTGGTCCCGGTCACCGCGTTCTGGTCGGCGAGCGCCTGCTGCACCTGCTGCAGCGACACGCCCAGCGTGGCCAGCTTGGTGTTGGACAGTTCGATCCAGACCTTCTCGTCCTGCAGGCCGACCAGATCGACCTTGCCCACGTCCGGTACCCGCTGCAGTTCGAGCTGGATGCGGTCGGCGTAATCGCGCATCACCGCATAGTCGAAGCCTTCGCCCGTCAGCGCGTAGATGTTGCCGAAGGTGTCGCCGAACTCATCGTTGTAGAACGGCCCGACGATCTCCTGCGGCAGCGTGGCGCGGACATCGCCCACGCGCTTGCGCACCTGGTACCACAGGTCCGGAATCTGCTTGGAGCGCAGGCTGTCGCGGGCCATGAAGATCACCTGCGATTCGCCCGGACGCGAGTACGACCGGATGAACTCGTACTCGCCGGTGTTCATCAGCGCCTTCTCGATCGGCTCGGTGACCTGGCGCGAGACCTGCTCGGCGGTGGCGCCGGGCCACAGCGTGCGCACCACCATTGCCTTGAAGGTGAACGGCGGGTCCTCGGACTGACCCAGATGCTTGTAGGACCAGGCACCGATGACGGCGAAGGCGAGCATGGCAAACAGCACCAGCGGGCGGTTGCCCAGCGCCCACTCGGAGAGATTGAAACGGCGCACGGGGTCAGTGCCCCTTGGCCGGGGCGGCCGGCGCGGCGGCCTTGGCCGGCGCCAGCACCGGTCGGTTCTGGCGATCCACCGCCGTCACCGCCTGGCCCTCGCGGAGCAGATGGCCGCCGGCGGCGACCACCCAGTCGTTCGGACCCACCCCCGACAGCACCGGCACCGACTCGGCACCGTAGGCGCCGACGGTCACCGGCACCGCCTTCAGCGTACCCTTGGCCGCATCCACCACCCACACGCTGCCCTTGCCGTCGGCACCGCGCTGCACGGCCGCCAGCGGCAACTGCAGGGCGCCGCTGCGACCGGCGCTGGCAAATACGCGCGCGCTCTGGCCCAGTTCCACTTCGCCCAGCGCTTCGGGCGCCAGGCTCACGCGGGTGGCATAGGTACGCGCCTGGGCATCGGCGGCCGGGGCGATTTCGCGAAGGGTGCCTGGCAGCAGTTGACCCGGGCGGTTCCACAGCTCGACCTGGACCGGCTGGCCGACCTTGTAGTCGCGGATGCTGCTTTCCGGCAGCGCGATCAGTACCTCACGGCCACCGTCAGCCGCCAGGGTGAACACAGTCTGCCCCGCGCTGACGACCTGCCCTGCCTCGGCCTGGCGGCTGGCGATCACGCCATCGGCCGGCGCGCGGAGCTGCGCGTAGCCGGCCTGATTGCGCGACACGGCGAGGTTGGCGCGGGCGGCGTTGGCCTGGCCCTGCGCGGCCTTGAAAGCAGCGGTCTGCGCATCCAATGCGGAGCGGCTGACCAGTTGCTGCTCGGCCAGCGCCGCATAGCGCTTCTGATCGTCGCGGGCGCGCACCAGATCGGCCTCGGCGGCCGCGAGCTGGGCCTGCGAAGCGGCTGCCTGGGACGCGTAGTCGGCCGCGTCCAGCTCGGCCAGCACCTCGCCCTTGCGCACGCGCTGGCCGGCATCGACATGGCGCTTGATCAGATTGCCGCCGACCCGGAACGACAGCGGGCTTTCCTCGCGCGCACGCACCTCGCCCGGATAGGCCGCCACCCCCTGGCCATCGACCGTGCCCGGATGCACCACCAGCACCGGGATCGGTGCCACCGGCTCGGCATCCTGTTTGCCACACGCCGCCAGCATCACCGCCAGCAGCCCACCGCCCATCCATCGCAAGTTGTTCATGAGGTCCTGGACCTTGAATACCGGGGAAGCCGCACGGAAGAGACACTCTATTCCATGACGGCCAATAGTGAACCAGCCGGTATAGTATAAATATCGAACCGATTGGTCTAGTATTGTTTGCATGATCGATCCGACGTCCTCCGCCCCCCCGCCCAAGCTCCCTGCCAAGGCCGCCGGACCCGGCCGCCCGAAGGATCTGGGCAAGCGTGCGGCCATCCTGGATGCGGCCAAGGCATTGTTCGTCGAGCAGGGCTACGGCGGCGTCAGCATGGACAGCATCGCCAGTCAGGCAGGCGTTTCGAAGCTGACCGTTTACAGTCATTTCGGCGATAAAGAAACGCTTTTCGCCGAAGCTGTGAAGTCCACCTGCAACGAGATGCTGCCCGATGCACTGTTTGTCACCGATGCCGATGGCGCACTGCGCGAGCAGCTGGTGGGCATCGGACGGGCCTTCTTCACCATGATCACCTCGCCGGCTGCCGTGGCCGTACAGCGGGTGATGATGGCGCCGGACACCGACGACCGGATCCGCGAGATGTTCTGGCTGGCCGGCCCGCAGCGCACCAGCGACGCGCTGGCCGAGTTCCTGCGCGCCCGCACCGAACGGGGCGAACTGGAGATCACCGACTTCCAGACGGCGGCGCTGCAGTTCTTCACCCTCATCAAAGGCGAGCTGCATACGCATATGATGTGCGGGCTGCGGCCGGCCCCGGCCGAGTGCGACGCCGACGCCCATGTGGACGCCAGTGTCGCCTTTTTCCTGAGGGCGTACGCCACCCGCCACGGGCGGTGACAACAACATGAATGGACCGGAGGTCGCGGTGACTTCCGGCACTGCGACCCCGGCGCGACGGCAGCGATGCTCTCAGCGCGCCGCCGGCTCCCGGCACCGGTAAAATGGCCGGCCCACTGCGCTGGATTAGAACCTCATGATGATCGATTACGCCCACGCCCGCGAACTGATGGTTGAACAACAGATCCGTCCCTGGGACGTACTGGACATTCGCGTGCTCGATGTACTGGCACGTCTGCCGCGGGAGGCGTTTGTCGCTGAATCGCACAAAGCCCTGGCCTATGCCGACATCGAGCTGCCGCTGGGTTTCGGGCAGAAGATGATGAAGCCGGTCATCGAAGGCCGTACCCTGCAGGCCCTGGATCTGCAGCCGGGCGATGAAGTGCTGGAAATCGGCACCGGCAGCGGCTACCTGAGCGCCTGCATGGGTGAACTGGCCCGCGAAGTGCTGAGCCTGGAAATCGAACCGGACCTGGCCGCCACCGCCCGTGCACGCCTGGATGCCGCCGGTCTGGGCAACAACGTCCGTATTGAAACCGCCGATGCCCTGGCGTGGGAGACCGAGCGCCGTTTCGACGCGATCTGCATCACCGCCGCGGTGGAGACCGTTCCGGCGCGCTTCACCCAGTGGCTGCGCCCCGGTGGCCGCCTGTTCGTGATCCGCGGCCATTCGCCGGTCATGGAAGCGGTGCTGGTCAAGTCCGATGGCAGCATTGATTCGCTGTTCGAAACCGATATCGACTACCTGCGCGGTGCCGCCCCGGCGCCCCAGTTCCAACTCTGAGTCCAAGGAAGCCGCAATGATCCGCCGATCCCTCGCTATTGCGCTGGCCGCCGCCCTGCTGCCGATGACCGCCTCTGCCGCCGACCTGCTGCAGGTCTACGAAATGGCGCGCAACGGCGATCCGCAGCTCTCCGCGGCTGAATCGACCCGTCTGTACGACAAGGAAGGCGCCGTGCAGGCGCGCGCGGCACTGCTGCCGCAGATCAATGGCGAGGCCGCGCTCAACCGCACCCGCACCGACGACCAGGGCTTCAATACCGGCAGCACCACCAGCAAGCGCCGCACTTACACCGTCACGGGCAGCCAGACGCTGTTCAACTGGTCGCAGTTCGCCAACCTGCGGTCGCAGCGCGAACTGAGCAAGGCGGCGGATTTCACCCTGGATTCGGCCAACGACGACCTGATCGTGCGCACCTCGGCGGCGTACTTCAACGTGCTGGTGGGCATCGAATCGCTGTCGGCTGCACAGACCAACGAAGCGGCCGCCAAGAAGCAGTTCGACTTCGCCGACAAGCGCCTGGAAGTGGGCCTGGCGCCCATCACCGACGTGCATGAAGCGCGCGCCCAGTACGACCAGGCCCGCGCCAACACGATCATCGCGCAGAACACCCTGGCCGACGCCTACCAGGCACTGACCGAACTGACCGGCCAGCCGGTCACCGACCTGCGCGCGCTGCCGGCCGACTTCCGTCCGGAACTGCCGGCCAAGTACGCCACCGTGGACCAGCTGGTGAGCGAAGCCGTCGCGCAGAACCCCGCGCTGAAGGCACAGGAGCTGAAGGTCAGCGCCGCCGAATCCGGCGTGTCGGCCGCACGCGGCGGTCACTACCCGACCCTGTCGCTGGGCGGCAACTACGGCAAGAGCGCCACCTGGGGCGATGCCGGCGTTGGCAGCGGCAGTTCCTACAACCCGGACCTGCGCACCAACAGCGTCGGCCTGACCCTGAGCGTGCCGATCTTCGCCGGCGGCGCCACCCAGTCCGGCGTGCGCCAGGCCCTGGCCCAGCGCGACATCGCCCAGGATGGCTACGAGCAGCAGAAGCGCGCCCTGGACCGCAACACCCGCAACGCGTACCAGACCCTGGTGGCCGGCATCAGCGAAGTGGAAGCACGCCGCCTGGCCGTGGTCTCGGCACAGAGCGCGTACGACGCCTCGCAGGTTGGCCTGGAAGTGGGTACGCGTACGGTGCTGGACGTGATCCAGAACCAGCGCATCCTGTTCTCGGCCCAGCTGGATTACGCCAACGCCCGCTACACCTTCCTGCAGAACCGCCTGCAGCTGGGCCAGGCGATCGGCACGCTGGACATCGCCGAACTGCAGGACATCAACCGCCTGCTGACGCTGAAGGCCGCCACGCCGAGCACCACCGTCAACTGATCGACGGCGGGCGCGGCTCCGGAATGGCCGCCCTGGCAATCCATCGCACGTCCCGAGCGCCGACGGTAACGTCGGCGCTTTTTCTTGGGAACACAGTGCCGACAGTCCGTGCTTCGGGCTGAAGCACGCCGGATCAACGCGCGAGCGGCAAACAACGGGCCGCTACATGTTAATCTTTCTCATTCGCACCAATTCCCCCATTCACCGTGCAATGAATCGTCCGTCGCTTCGTTTCTCTACGCTGGGCCTCGCCCTGACCCTGGCCAGCCTCCCGGCCCACGCCGCCCCCCCGTCCTCCGATGCGGTGCAGCTGGACACGGTGCAGGTGCTCGGCCGCGCCCAGACCCTTTACCGGGTGGATGACGCGGCGGTGGGGACGCGTACGGACACGCCGCTGGCACTGGTACCGCAGTCCATCCAGGTGGTACCGCGAGAGCTGATTGAAGACCAGGCCGCCCGCTATGTCACCGACCTGTATCGCAGCATCAGCGGCATCAGCTTCTTCAGCTATGCGGGCGTGACCATGCGCGGTTTCCGCCAGGAAAACGTGCTGTATGACGGTCTGCGCGGCGATCCTTATGCCGGCTTTTCGGTCCCGCAGCTGTTCAATATCGAGCGCGTGGAGGTCCTGAAGGGGCCGGCCGGCGCGCTCTACGGCGGCGGGGACGCCGGAGGCGTCATCAACTACGTGACACGCAAGCCGAAAGCCACGCCCGAGCGCCGCATCGAACTGCAGGCCGGCAACAACGATTTCAGCGCGGCATCGATCGACGCCACCGGGCCAATGAACGCTGCGGGCAGCGTGCGCTATCGCGCCGGGCTGTATAGCGACGCCGAACAGGGCGTGCGGTGGAATGCAGACAGCGAAAGCGTGATCGGTGACGCCTCGCTCGCCGTCGACGTGGGCGACACCGGCGAGCTGACCCTGCAGTTCACCGACATCACCCAGAACCTGGGCGGCAACCGCCTGCGCGGCGTGCCGGTGGACGATGCCGGGAATTTCCTCACCGACCGCCGCTGGAACCACAACGAGGCCAGCGACTTCCTCGACATGCGTGCCAGGGTGGCGCTGGCGCAGTACCGTTTCGCGCCGCGCGACAACCTGGACGTGGACGTCGCCGCACGCTGGTTCAGCAACAACGAACACCAGATGTACCACGAGCCGATGGGACTGATTGATCGTGACCGCGATGGTGTGGCCGCGTGGATGACGCGCCAGCTGCGCAACCAGATCCGCGACAACGAGGCGTTCACCGCCAACGCCAACGCGGTCTGGCGGATCAACACCGGCAGCATCGGACACACAATGCTGTTCGGTGCCGATGTGTATCAGCTCGACGCCGACTTCACCGCGCAGACCGCCAACAGCGCCGACCTTGCACGCGGTGCCGGGCCGGTACACGGCATCGATCTGTTCAATCCGGTCTATGGGGCCAGCACCTGGCATGACTACAACTTGGCCGCCCTGCCCTGGCGAAGCACATCGACCCGCAGTAAACGCTACGGCGCTTACCTGCAGGACGAACTGGCGCTCACCGCGCGCTGGCATGTGCTGGCCGGGTTGCGCTGGGATGGCTTCAAGGATGACGACCGCATTGGCGGCAGCCGTGTCGATGGCAACGACCTCAGCTGGCGGCTGGGCAGCACCGTTACCGTCCGCGAAGGTCTGAACTTCTACGCCAACGTGGCCAGCGGTTTCGTGCCCCAAAGCGCGGCCAACCAGAACCCCGCCGCGGGCGGCCCGTTCGACGCCGAGCGCAGCAGGCAGTGGGAGGTCGGCATGAAATCCCTGCTGGCCGATCGCGTGACCTTGAACATGGCCGCTTACCGCATCGACCGCAGCAACATCGTGCAGGCCACCGGTGACGTGGTGGACGGGGTGAACCAGCTGGCGGCACTTGGGCTGGTGCGCAGCACCGGCATGGAACTGGACCTGCTGGCCGACGTCACCGAGCGCTGGGTGGTGAATCTGACCTATGCGTACAACGACGCGCGTGTGAAGGACATGGGCCCGACCGGCATCACCAATGCCTCCGGCGACCGCTTCGCCAACGCACCGCAGAACAAGCTGGGCCTGTGGACCCGCTACGACCTGCCGGCGATCAACTCCGCCATCGGCTTTGGTGCCGATCATGTGGGCGAGCGCGTCAGCCTGGATGGACAGGCGGTAAAGGCCTATACCGTGTTCGATATGAGCTGGAAGACCACGTGGAAGCAGTGGCAGTACCAGGCGAACGTCAAGAACCTCTTCGACAGGGTCTATGCCGCCAGCGGGTTCACCGAGCGCACCGGCCACTTCCCGGGTGAGCCTCGCCGCGTGTACGTGCAAGCCGCCTACGCCTTCTGAGACTGCCCATGCCTCCGCCTGCGCCAGCGCATCCCGATCGCCCTGCGCGCAGTGGCAGCGGGCGCCGACTGTGGTTCGACCTGCACAGCTGGCTCGGCCTGAAGCTCTGCCTGTTCATGGGATTTGTCTGCCTCACCGGCACGCTGGCGGTATTCTCGCAGGAGATCGACTGGCTGCTGCACGCGCCCATCCGCGTGGCCGACAGCGGTGAGCAAGCTGGATGGGGGCCCATCATCCATGCCGCACAGACGGCACACCCGGACTGGGAACTGGAAAGCATCTCCGCCGGCCACACGCGCCTGTTCGCTGCGCGGGCGCAGATGCGCCTCCCCGATGGCAGGCGACGCTTTGTCTGGATCAACCCCTACACCGCGCAGGTAACCGGCGACACGGGCTGGCTCAATACACAACGGCTGCTGCGCAACACCCATCGCCACCTGATGCTGCCGGTGGCGTGGGGCGTGCCACTGGTGGCGGCGCTGTCCATCCCGTTGCTGCTCTCGCTGCTGAGCAGCCTGTACATCTACAAGAAGTGGTGGCGCGGGTTCTTCAAACGGCCCGACGCCTCGCGACCGCGCCGCCTGTGGGGCGATGTCCATCGATTGGCCGGGGTCTGGTCACTCTGGTTTCTGCTGCTGATCGGTCTGACCGGAGCGTGGTATCTGATCGAGTCACTCGGCGGCGATGCGCCGGCCGCGCCGACCGTGCGACTGGCCAACGGCGTTGACCGCCTTGCCGCCGTCGACCCAACCGCCGTCGATGCCGCGATGGAGACCGTCCACCAGCACTGGCCCCGCCTTGAGATCCTCGGCGCCATCCCCGCGCGCGATGGCGGGAGCATCCTGTTCCTGGGGGAGGCCGATGCCTGGCTGGTGCGCGAGCGGGCCAACAACATCGCCGTGGACCTGCACACCGGGCAAGTGATCGGCAGGCATGACGGCCGGGAGCTGGGGGTCCATCAGCGCATCGCCGAAATGGCGGATCCCCTGCACTTCGGCAGCTTCGGTGGCTGGCCCATCCGGCTGCTCTGGTTGCTGGCCGGCACGCTGCTGACAGGGCTGTGCTTCACCGGCGTGTATCTCTACGGACTTCGCACCGTGGATTCTCTGCGATCAGCTGCCAGAAGGAGGCCGACATGAGCCCGGAAAAACTGCCCGGCGCCTGGCGCGCGGCGTGGCGCGGCATGGGTCGCTGGCGCTGGCTGTGGCTGGCACTGCTGCTCGTGTGGGTATCGCTGGTGCCGCTCGAAGCCATGAAGTAGCGGCAATGACCGGCCTGGAACAGCCGCCGCAGCGCCGCGTTCACTCCAGCGGCGGCGGCAGTGCCGGCCCGATCAGGGCCACCGTGCGCTTCAACGCGCCGCGGCCGTTGCTGACCAGCGCACACCCGGCCCGCGCCATGTCCTCGCGCGCATCCGGATCGCGCAGCAGCGTCAGCAGCGCATCGCCGACGCCCTGCGCATCCTCGGCGATCACCACCGCCCCGGCTTCACGCATGCGCCGGGAAATCTCGGCGAAGTTGTGCAGGTGCGGGCCGGTCACCGTGGCCGTGCCCATCGCAGCGGGCTCGAGCAGGTTGTGCCCGCCGATCGCCTGCAGGCTGCCACCGACGAAGGCCACCTGGGCACACCCGTAGAACGACATCAGCTCGCCCAGGGTATCGATCACGAACACATCGGTGTCGGCCTGCGGCCACTGCTGCTGGCGCCGCGTGGCGACCTTCCAGCCCTGCTCGCGGGCCAGCGCCTCCACCCGTGGAAAACGCTCCGGATGCCGCGGCGCCCACAACAGCAGCAGGCCCGGCACCGCCTCGCGCAGGCGGCGATGCAGGTCGATGGTGGCCTGTTCTTCGCCCTCATGGGTGCTGGCGGCAATCCATACCGGGCGTTCTGCCGGCACCAGGTCGTGGAAACGCGCGATGAAGTCCTGCACGTTCGGCGTGGCGATGTCGAATTTCAGGTTGCCCAGCGCCTGCACCTGCTCCGGCGTGGCCCCCAGCTGCAGGAAGCGCTCGGCGTCGTCGGCCGACTGCGCGGCCACGCAGGTCACGGTGCGCAGCGCGCGCCCGATCAACGGCCGCAGCAGGCGATAGCCGCGCAGCGAGCGCGCCGACAGGCGGGCATTGAGGATGTACACCGGAATGCGGCGGTCACGGCAGCCGAACAGCAGGTTCGGCCACAGCTCGGTTTCCAGGATCAGTGCCAGGCTGGGTTTGAAGTGGCCCAGAAAGCGCCCCACGCTGCCCGGCACGTCGTACGGCAGGTACACGTGGTCCACTGCATCACCCCACAGCGCGCGCACGCGCTCGGAGCCGGTCGGGGTGATGGTGGTGATGACCCAGCGGATGTCCGGGCGCTGCGCGCGCAGCGCATTGACCAGCGGCGCGGCGGCATTCACCTCGCCCACCGAGACCGCGTGCAGCCACACCCTCGGCTGGCCACTGGAGTGCGGGTAGGACGCGTAGCGCTCGTCCCAGCGCTGGAAATACTCACGCACCCGGAAGCCGCGCCACACCAGGTGGTACACAGTGATGGGCAGCAGCAGGTACAGCACGACCGAGTACAGGCCGCGCAGGATCCATTCGACAGGGCTTTTACGCATGCGCAGAGGATACGGGAGCCCCCCGCGAAAGACACGCGCAGCGGCCGCGTGGACGCACCCGCCAGGGCGTATCCATTAGAATCGGTGCATGTCCGATAACGCGTCCACCGCCACCCGCCCGTCCCTGCGCAATCCGCGCCACTGGCCGATGTTTGCCGTGATGCTGGGCGCCTTCGCCGTCGCGCGGCTGCCGTGGTGGCTGCAGCGCGCGTTGGGCCGCGGCGTCGGCACGGTGGCGTACCGGGTGGCTGGCAGCCGCCGCCGCGCGGCCGAGGTCAACCTGAAGCTGTGCTTCCCCGAAAAGGACGACGCCTGGCGCCAGCGCCTGCTGCGCGACAGCTTCGATGCGCTCGGCGTGGGCATCTTCGAGTTTGCCCGTGCCTGGTGGGGCAGCATCGACAGCATCCGGCCGCAGGTGCAGATCGAAGGCCTGGAGCACCTCCAGCGCATGCAGGCCGAGGGCCGTGGCGTGCTGCTGGTCTCGGGCCACTTCATGACTCTGGAGATGTGCGGGCGCCTGCTGTGCGACCACGTGGACCTGTCGGGCATGTACCGCAGGCACCGCAACCCGGTGTACGAATGGGCGGTGAAGTTCGGCCGCCTGCGCTACGCCAAGGCGATGTATGCCAACGAAGACATCCGCGCCACTGTGCGTCACCTGAAGAAGGGTGGCTTCCTGTGGTACGCGCCCGACCAGGACATGCGTGGCAAGGACACCGTGTTCGTGCCGTTCTTCGGCCACACCGCGTCCACCATCACCGCAACCCACCAGTTGGCGCGGATGACCGGCTGCGCGGTCATTCCGTATTTCCATCGCCGTGAAGGCGGAAAGTACTTCCTGAAGATCGGCGCACCGCTGGAGAACTTCCCCAGCGACGACGTGGAAGCCGATACCGCCCGCGTGAACCAGGCCATCGAGGCGATGGTGCGCGAGGCACCGGACCAGTACCTGTGGATCCACCGCCGCTTCAAGCGCCAGCCGGGCGGCCGCAGCGACTACTACCGGTAGAGCCGACCAACGGTCGTTTCTACCGTGATCCGGCGTCCGTCTCATCCCGCGCCAGCAGGCTTCCGGCGTACAGCGCCGCCAGCAGCAGCGTCAGGCCACCCCAGAAGGTGGAATAGAACGCCAGGTGGGTGTTGAACGGAAACACCGTGACCGCCAGCGCCAGCATGGCCGGGCGCGCGCGTTCGCGTGCGGCCTGCGGCGCGAAGCGCCAGGCACGCCAGGCCTGGGCGACCGCAGCGAGCCACAGCAGCAGGCCCAGCACGCCGGTTTCGGCGAGGATTTCCAGCACGATCTGGTGCGCGTGCAGCGCCGGGCCATCGCCCCACACTTCCGGTCGCTCCGGGGTGGGATTGCAGTCCGGATAGGCATCGCGGAACCCGCGCGCGCCCACGCCGTTGAAGGGATGCTGCTGGATCATGCAGCCGGCGGCGCTCCATATCTGTTCGCGGCCGGACAGCGCCTGGTTGATGCCATCGCCCTCGCCTTCCCAGGCCATCGCCGTGCGCGCGACCCGCTCGCGCACCTGGGTCGATCCCAGGCCCAGCGCCACCGCCGCCACCAGCCCGACCGCCAGGCATGCCACCAGCGCGCGGGCGCCGAGCAGGCGCCAACCGGAGAACACCAGCACCAGGCCGTAGGTCACCCAGGCCGCGCGCGAACCGGCCAGTACCAGCACCGCGCCAACGGCAGCGGCGGCCAGCGCCCAGCCCCACACCCCCGCTCGCCGGGCGGCGGAGAACAGCAGGAAGGGGGACAGGCTGGCCAGTACCTGGCCGAATTTCAGGTTGCACGGACCCAGCACGCCACTGAGCCGGTCCGCCGCCGCCATTTCCTGCGGCGAGCACAGACCGTGCCCACTGACCGCCCACTTGAGCTGGTCCAGCGACCAGAACAGCGGACTGGTGCCGAGCGCGGCCTGCGCCAGCGCATCGACAGTCCACACCGCCGTGATGGTGGCGATGCCGCCCAGGGTCAGCGCACGGCGCTGCGGCGAGGCCACCGCGATCGCGACGAGCCACATGAACGGCAGATAGCGCAGCCCGGCTGCGGTTTTGCGCCAGGCCGTGCCCGGATCGATGGCATCGAATGCCGAAAAAGCCTGCGGCAGCCAGTACCCCAGGAACAGGATGCTGGTCAGCGCCCACGCCGGGCTGCTGAGCAGGCGCTGCTTGCCGGCCAGCCGCAGCTGCACCATGCGCACGGCTGCATACAGCGCGCCGAGCACCAGCACGCCTTCGGCGACGCCGGGCAGCGGCCACATCGCCACAAAGGCGATCACCCACCACGGCGCCCAACGGCCTGCGCGGGAGGCCGGCGAACCGGGCATCAGGGCCGGCTCAACCGGCGAGGGAGGCATAGAGCTGGAGCGTGTCACGCTGCATCGCCTGCAAGGTAAACGGAATACGCGACGGCAGCGTGGGCGGTTGCGCCAACAGGTGGCGGGCCTGCGCCAGCAATGCGTCGCTGTCGTGCAAGGGTACCGCGCCGGACGGCTGCAGGTGCTGCAGCAGCTCGCCCACGCCGCCGTGGTTCCAGCCCAGTACAGGTCGGCCCACCGACAACGCCTCGACCACGGTGCGGCCGAACGCTTCGGGTTTGTCGGAGAGCTGCAGCACCAGGTCGCTGGCCGCATACGCCTGCGCGATCTTCGCGGTGGGCGCGGTGATCAGCACGGCGTCGGCCACGCCGAGGCTGCGCGCCTGCTGTTCCAGCTCGGCCACGTACGCCTCACGCCCCGGTTCGCGGGTGCCGGGCATCCACAGCCGCGCCGGTACGCCGCCGGCGTGCAGGCCCGCCAGCAGCTGCAGCGCATGGCGGTGACCTTTGAGACGGGTACCGCGCCCAGGCAGCAGCAGCAGCGGCGCCTCGCCCGCCAGGGCGGGATGTGCCTGCGCCACGGCCAGCCGCGCGCGGCGGTCCTGGCGCGGCACACGCGGGAACTGCGCCGGGTCCACGCCACGCGGGATCACCTGCAGGCGCTGCGGGTCCACGTCCGGGTAATGCTGGCGGACGAAGTCGCGGACGCACCGGGAAACGCAGATCACCCGTTCGCCGCTGGTCATCACCGCGCTGTAGCGGCCCGGTGAGTTGAGCCCATGCACCGTGGTGACCCAGTGCGGGCGGCGCGCGGCCGGCAGGTTGCGCACCGCATACAGGCCCAGCCAGGCAGGCAGGCGGGAGCGCGCGTGCACGATGTCCGCGCCGACCTCGTTGAACAGATTGCGCAGGGTCAGGACGTGTCGGAGGGTCAGCAGCGATTTGCGGCCGATGTCCAGCGTAAGGTGCTCGGCACCGCTGGCCAGCAGCGGCTCGACCAGACGCCCCCCCGCAGACACGACGATGGCCCGGTGGCCAGCGGCAACCAGGGCGGAGGCGATCTCAAGGGTGGAGCGTTCGACCCCGCCGGAGTGCAGCGCCGGCAGCAGCTGCACCACGGTCATGGGGCGCACGGATGCTGGCGCCGGTCAGTCGGCGAGCACGAACACCGAGCCGCAGTACGGGCACGCGGCCTCGCCCTTGGGCTCGTCTTCGATCGGCAGGTACACGCGCGGGTGCGAGTTCCACAGGGCCATTTCCGGCGTCGGGCAGCTCAGCGGCAGGTCGCTGCGGTGCACGGTGTAACGCTTCTCGGCGTTGGCGGGCGCGGTGGCGGTATGGCTCATGGCGTGGACACACAAAGGAATTGCGAGGCCCGCGATTCTAGCACCTGGAGCGCCGCGGGGCCGCTGCCGGTGACGCGGCGGTGATGTCGGCCCGACCCATCCGACCGACCTTTTTAAATCGATCCAAATCGACTGTCAACCAGGCACCGTTTCCAGCCGAAATCCGGATTTAGATCGAACTAATTTCACTTGTCAGGGTGGGTCCGCCTGTTGCAGCATCGGACCGGTTCCGATCCACCACCCGATCGCATGGCCCGTCCCCCGCCGGACATGCATCGCCTCTTCGGCCGCCCCCGTGGCGGCCGGTGCGATGCTGTCTGCCGTGGTCGCCGATGCGGGCCCTGCCTGCCGCCTGCCCTTTCGGGAGACCCTTGCATGACCCTGTCCGCCCCCCGCCACGCCCTCCTCCCCCTGGCCCTCGCCGTGGCCTGCGCCGCTGCGGCGTTCCCCGCCGCCGGCCAAGGCCTGCAGACCTCGTTCGAAGCCGGGCAGCCGTCGCCGACGGCCACTGCCGCTGCGGGCACGCTGCGGGTTGCGGTGGGCAACGGACCACGCGCGCCGTACGCGGCTAAGGCCGGGGTGGGCTACAGCGGCCTGCGGGCGCTGCACTACACCAGTGCGGGCGGTACCGCACGCACGCGGCTGTTCGCCACCGACCTGACCATCGATGCCGATACCACGCTGTCGTGGCTGGTGCTGCCGGAAATCGTCGCCAAGGACACCGTCGCCTCCACGTATGTGTCGTTGGACCTGGTGCTGGACAATGGTCAACGCGTCTCGGCGAGCGCCGCGCGCGACCAGCATGGCGTGGCGCTGGGCGCCCGCGCGCAGGGCGACTCGAAGACCCTGTATCCGCAGCAGTGGGCGCGCAAGGCGGTCCGGCTGGGCGATGTGGCCGGATTGCGCGGGCGCCGCGTGGTGGCGCTGGAGCTGGAGGTGGCCGCCGCGGACGGCGCGCCGGTGTCGGGCTGGATCGATGACATCGTGCTGGACGCGCAGCCGCGCACAGTGCCGCAGCGACCGTCGGACTGGGTGCTGACCACCCGCGGGACGCAGGCCAACGGCACGTTCTCGCGCGGCAACAATTTCCCGGCCACGGCGGTACCGCACGGCTTCAACTTCTGGACCCCGGTGACCGACGCCGGCGCGTTGAACTGGCTGTACCGCTGGAACGAGCAGAACGATGCGTCCAACCGCCCGCAGTTGCAGGCGCTGGCCCTGAGCCATCAGCCCAGCCCGTGGATGGGCGACCGCCAGACCTTCCAGGTGATGCCCTCCACCGCGCGTGGCGTGCCCGTCGCCGACCGCGCCAAACGGGCGCTGACCTTCTCCCACGACAACGAGCGCGCGCGGCCGTACCGGTACGACGTGCGTTTCGACAACGGCCTGTCCGCTGCGATCGCGCCGACCGACCATGCCGCGCTGTTCCGCTTCGAGTTCCCGGCCGAGGGCGATGCCAACCTGCTGTTCGACAATGTCGACGCGCGTGGCGGTCTGACGCTGGACGCCGCCACCCAGACCCTGTCCGGCTACACCGACACGCGCAGCGGGCTGTCCAACGGTGCCACCCGCATGTATGTGGTGGCCCGCTTCGACCGCCCGTGGCGCAGCAGCGGCCGCATCGAGACCGGGCGCCCCACCGGCTACATCAAGTTCGACGTCGACCACGACCGGCGCGTCACCATGCGCATCGCCACCTCGCTGATCTCGCTGGACCAGGCGCGCCACAATCTTGCGCTGGAGCTGGCCGCCGACGACGACCTGGAGCGGGTGGCCGCGCGCGCGCAGGACGCCTGGGACGCGCGCCTGGCACCCTTCGACATCGGCGATGCCAGCGACGACCAGAAGACCACGCTGTATTCCAGCCTCTATCGTCTGTATCTGTACCCCAACTCGGGGCATGAAAACGCCGGCACCGCCGCCGCGCCGGACTGGCGCTATGCCAGCCAGGCCAGCGCCGCCGACGACAACACCGACGGCAGCGCTCTGCGCAGCTTCGCGCCGGTGCGCGACGGCAAGGTGTACGTCAACAACGGCTTCTGGGACACCTTCCGCACCACCTGGCCGGCGTACGCGCTGTTCACCCCCGACGATGCCGGTGCGCTGGTGCAGGGCTTCCTGGAGCAGTACCGCGCCGGCGGCTGGGTCGCGCGCTGGTCTTCGCCCGGCTATGCCGACCTGATGGTGGGCACCAGTTCGGACGTGGCGTTTGCCGATGCGTGGCTGAAGGGCATCGGTGGCTTCGATCCCGAAGAGGCCTACGCGGCTGCGTTGAAGAACGCCACCGTGGTGCCACCGGACCGCCATGTCGGCCGCAAGGGCATGGACCGCTCCACGTTCCGCGGCTATGCCAGTGCCGACGTGCACGAGGGCATGTCGTGGACGATGGAAGGGGCGCTCAACGACTTCGGCATCGCCAACATGGCCGAGGCACTGTCCCGTCGCGCGGGCAGCGCTGCCGCGCGCGAACGCTACGCCACCGAAGCCGACTACTTCCGCCACCGGGCCGGCACCTACGCCACCCTGTTCGATCCGGCGGCGGGCTTCTTCCAGGGCCGCACCGCCGACGGTGCGTGGCGCGTGGACGCCAAGGACTACGACCCGCGCGTGTGGGGCCACGACTACACCGAATCCAATGGCTGGACCTTCGCCTTCACCGCCGCGCACGACGGCGAGGGCCTGGCCGCGCTGTACGGCGGGCGCGACGGGCTCGCCGCCAAACTGGATGCCTTCTTCGCCACCCCCGAAACCGCCGACCCGGCCTTCGCCGGCTCCTACGGCGGGACCATCCACGAAATGACCGAGGCGCGCGATGTGCGCATGGGCATGTACGCGCACAGCAACCAGCCGGCGCACCACATTCCGTGGATGTACCTGTACGCCGGACAGCCGTGGAAAACCCAGAAGCACGTGCGCGAGATCCTGTCGCGGCTGTACGTGGGCAGCGAGATCGGCCAGGGCTACCCGGGCGACGAGGACAACGGTGAAACCTCGGCGTGGTACGTGCTGGCCTCGCTGGGTCTGTACCCGCTGCGCATGGGCGCGCCGGAGTACGTGATCGGTTCGCCCCTGTTCCGCTACGCCAAGGTGACGCTGCAGGGCGGCGCGGTGCTGACCGTGAACGCGCCGGAGAATTCGCGCGACAACGTGTACGTGCAGTCACTGAAGATCAACGGTCGGCCGTGGACGAAGACCTGGGTGCCGCACGAGGTGATCGCCAAGGGGGCCACCCTCGACTTCGTGATGGGCCCGGCGCCGTCGACATGGGGAACCGGCCCGGACGACGCGCCGCGCTCGCTCACCGCGCGTGGCCAGCGCCCTGCCCTGCTGCATGACCTGCTGGGCGCCGGCGCACAGGCGCAGACCGCCGATGGCGCGGCATTGCCGGCCCTGATCGATGACGATGCCGCCACCACCGTGCCGGTGGGCACCGGGACGATCGTGCTCACCGGGCTGGCCGATGGCGCTGCCACGATGTACACGCTGACCAGCGGCACCGGCCCGATCCGCGGCGGCGCATGGACGCTGGAAGCGCGTCGCAGCGGCGGCCGCTGGACCACGCTGGACGAGCGACGCGGCGAAGCCTTCGACTGGGCGCAGCAGACCCGGCCGTTCGCCATCGGCAGACCCGGCCGCTACGCCGAGTACCGCCTGCGCATCGCCGCGCCGGGACGGATGCAGCTGGCCGAGGTCGAGCTTCTGGCACCGATGGGGGAGCACTGAGCATGGGCATGACCGGTTTTCTGAAGCACGCGGCCGGCACGACCCTGCTGCTGGGGGCGCTGGGGGCGTTCGATGCGACCGCGTTCGACGCCACCGAGCACCGGGAGGGTGTGACCCTGACCTACAGCGATCCATCAGATGCGCTGGCCGCCCCGGTGCGGTCACGCATCATCGAGACGTTCTTCGCGGCCTACGTGCGCGAACGGGCCGACTTCCATCCCGGCGCACCGGCGCAGGTGCGCATCGTGATCGATCCGGGCTACGACGGCATCGCGTACGTTGGCGAGAGGGAAAAGGCGGCCACCATCACCATCAACCCGGCCTGGCTGGCCAAACACCCCGACGACATCGACCTGGTCACGCATGAGGCGATGCACATCGTGCAGGGCTATCCGGAGTACGCCAACGAACGCGTGCCGGGCTGGCTGGTGGAGGGCATCGCCGACTACGCGCGCGACCGCTATGGCAGCGACAATGCCGCCGCTGGCTGGGCGCTGCCGACGACGGTGAAGGATGGGCAGAACGTCGAGACCGGCTACCGGGTGACCGGCGCGTTTCTGAAGTGGGGCGAGGCGCGACACCCGGGCCTGGTGAAGGCCCTGGACGGCGCATTGCGCGACGGGCGGTATACACCGGCCCTGTGGGAGCAGCAGACCGGCCTGGCGTTGCCTGCGCTGTGGGCGCAGTACGCCCGGATCGACAGATGAGGCCGGGATGGCATCGCCCACCGCCGGTCGACGGGGCGCATCCGCGCGCCAGGGTATCGGTGGCAGTGCGGAGGGCCGCCGACCAACGGCCGGCCCTGCCAGGTCAGCGTGCGCCGACCAGGCCGGCGTACAGCGCGAACAGCTGTTTGAAGTACCGCTTGGTTTCTCGATGACGCATGACACCGCTCCGCAGGCTGGCCAATGATGATCTGGTCGGGCCCAGGGTGGGGGCGGCCGCGTGGACCGTCCCCACGGCCGGGCCGCGTGGGGGTATTGGGCCCTTGGGAGGTTGCAGGCGGGTGACGCCTGTGCGGCGCGCGTATGGCAGAGGCACTGCGCGAAACCAGAACGCGCCCCGAAGGGCGCGCGCTGGCAAACGGTCGTGGGAAGAACGCCTTACGCGTTCTTCTCCGCCTCCAGCTGCTTGCGGATCTGCGCATCCACGGCCGCGATGGCGGTCATGTTGAGCACGCGGCGCGAGGTCGCGCTGGTGGTCAGGATGTGCACCGGCTTGGCCACGCCCATCAGGATCGGGCCGATCGCCACGCCATCGGTGAACACGCGCACCAGGTTGTAGGCGATGTTGGCCGCCTCCAGGTTGGGCAGCACGAACAGGTTGGCACGGCCCTTCAGCGTGCTGTCCGGCAGCAGCTTGTGGCGCAGCGCCTCGTCCCACGCGGTATCGCCCTGCATTTCGCCATCCACGTTCAGGCGCGGATTGCGCTTGAGCAGCAGCGAACGCACGGTGCGCATCTTCAGCGCATCCCTGGAATCGTGGCTGCCGAAGTTGGAGTGCGACAGCAGCGCCACCTTCGGTTCGATCCCGAACAGCTTCATGCGGTAGGCCGCCTGCAGGGTCGCTTCGCAGATCTGCTCGGCGGTCGGATCCTCCTGCACGTGGGTGTCCACGAAGAAGAACACGCCCTGCTGGTTGATCACACCGGTCATGGCCGAGGTCGAGGTCACCTTCGACTCCAGCGGCAGCACGCTGCGCACATAGCCCAGCTTCTTGTGGAAGCGGCCGACCACGCCGGTCAGCATCGCGTCGGCTTCGCCGCGCGCGACCATCACCGCCGCGATCAGCGTCGGGCGCGACCGCATCAGGTTCTTGGCGGCCGCCACGGTCACACCGCGACGGCCGGTGAGGTTGTGGTAGTACTGCCAGTAATCGTTGAAGCGCGGGTCGTCGTTGATGTTGGTGATGTCAAAGTCGACACCGGCCTTCATGCGCAGGCCCATGCGCTCGATGCGCGATTCGATCACGTCGGGGCGGCCGATCAGGATCGGCTGCGCCAGGCCTTCGTCGACCACGTTCTGCACCGCACGCAGCACCACTTCCTCTTCGCCCTCGGCATACACCACGCGCTGCTTGTCCGAACGCGCGCGGTCGTACACCGGCTTCATCATCAGGCTGGTGCGGTAGACGAACTGGGCCAGCTTCTCGCGGTAGGCGCCCATGTCGGCCACCGGACGGGTCGCCACGCCCGAATCCATCGCGGCCTGTGCCACGGCGGCCGACAGCTCGACCAGCAGGCGGCGGTCGAACGGGCGCGGAATCAGGTAGTCGCGGCCGAAACTCGGGGTCTCATCGCCATAGGCCGACCCCAGGTCGCTGGCCTCGCGGCGTGCCATCGCGGCGATCGCGTGCACGCAGGCGATCTTCATGTCTTCGTTGATCGCGGTGGCGCCCACGTCCAGCGCCCCGCGGAACAGGTACGGGAAGCACAGCACGTTGTTGATCTGGTTCGGGTAGTCCGAACGACCGGTGCCGATGATCGCGTCCGGGCGTACCGAACGGGCCACTTCCGGCATGATTTCCGGGGTCGGGTTGGCCAGCGCGAAGATCACCGGGTCCTTGGCCATCGTCCTGACCATGTCCGCGGTCAGGATGCCCGGGGCCGAAAGGCCCAGGAAGATGTCCGCACCGTCGACGATCTCGGCCAGCGTGCGCTTGTCGGTATCGCGCGCGTAGCGCGCCTTCTCCGGGTCCAGGTCGCTGCGGCCGGTGTGGATCACGCCGTCGCGGTCGAAGGCGAGGATGTTCTCCTTCTTCAGACCCAGCGACACCAGCATGTTGACGCAGGAAATACCCGCCGCGCCCATGCCGGTGGTGGCCAGCTTCACGTCTTCGATCTTCTTGCCGGTGACGACCATCGCGTTGAGCACTGCGGCGCCGACGATGATCGCGGTGCCGTGCTGGTCGTCATGGAACACCGGGATGTTCATCCGCTCGCGCAGCTTGCGCTCGACGATGAAGCACTCCGGGGCCTTGATGTCTTCCAGGTTGATGCCCCCGAAGGTCGGCTCGAGCGAGGCGATGATGTCAACCAGCTTGTCCGGGTCGTTCTCATCGATCTCGATGTCGAACACATCGATGCCGGCGAACTTCTGGAAGAGCACGCCCTTGCCTTCCATCACCGGCTTGCCGGCCAGCGGGCCGATGTTGCCCAGGCCCAGCACGGCGGTGCCGTTGGAGATCACCGCAACCAGGTTGCCGCGGGCGGTGAGTTCGCTGGCCTGCTGAGGGTCGGCCATGATGGCCTCGCAGGCGTGTGCCACGCCCGGCGAGTACGCCAACGACAGATCACGCTGGGTCAGCATCGGCTTGGTCGCTGCGACGCGGATTTTGCCCGGCGGCGACATGCGGTGGTAATCGAGGGCAGCCTGTTTGAAATCTTCGTTGGACATCGCTTTCTGCAGATGAATGGGCGAGAGGAACAGGGGATCATACCCCCGTTGGCGTGGCCGGACCTGTCGCTACGCTGTCGCGGTCATGCTGCAACCGCACATAATCCAGCGCAGCGCGGCGGCCGTTCGCCGGCGTATGCAGGCCAGCCTGCCGCGCGCAGATGACAGCGCGCATCCGACGTTGGGAACAAAACATGGCCGTGCCGCCCCGGCAGGAACGACACGACCATGCACCACACAATCAGATCACCGGGCTCAGTGGGCCGCGGCCGGCAGCGGCGCCGGCAGGTCGTCCACGACCAGCGGCGGCAGCTCCGACTCGCGGCCATCGAGCACCATCGCCAGACGGTCGCGGTCCAGCGCGTTCTCCCAGCGCGAGACCACCACAGTGGCCACGGCATTGCCGATGAAGTTGGTCAGCGAGCGGCATTCGCTCATGAAACGGTCCACGCCGAGAATCAGCGCCATGCCGGCCACCGGCACCTCCGGCACCACGGCCAGGGTGGCGGCCAGGGTGATGAAGCCGGCGCCGGTGACGCCGGCAGCGCCCTTGGAGCTGAGCATCGCCACCAGCAGCAGGGCGATCTGGTGGCCCAGGGTCAGTTCGGTGTTGGTGGCCTGGGCAATGAACAGCGCGGCCAGGGTCATGTAGATGTTGGTGCCGTCCAGGTTGAACGAGTAGCCGGTCGGGACCACCAGGCCCACCACGGACTTGCTGCAGCCGGCCTTCTCCATCTTCTCCATCAGCGAGGGCAGTGCCGATTCCGACGAAGACGTGCCCAGCACCAGCAGCAGCTCGGCCTTCAGGTAGCGGGCCAGCTTGAACACCGAGAACCCGCACAGGCGGCAGACCACGCCCAGGATCACGGCCACGAACAGGAAGGCGGTCAGGTAGAACGACCCCACCAGCCAGGCCAGGTTGACCAGCGACCCGACCCCGTACTTGCCGATGGTGAAGGCGATCGCGCCAAAGGCGCCGATCGGGGCGGCCTTCATCAGGATATGGACCAGGCGGAACACCGGGGCGGTCAGCGCCTCCAAGAAGGTCAGTACGGGGCGGCCCTTCTCGCCGGTCAGGGCCAGCGCGATGCCGAACAGTACGGCCACGAACAGTACCTGCAGGATGTTGCCCTCGACGAAGGCGCTGACCAGGGTGGACGGAATGATGTCCATCGCGAACCCGACCAGGGTCAGTTCGTGCGACTTCTCCACGTAGGTGTGGACCGCGGTCTGGTCCAGGTCGGCCGGGTTGATGTTCATGCCGGCACCGGGCTGCACCACGTGCGCCACCACCATGCCCACCACCAGCGCCAGGGTGGAGAAGAACAGGAAGTAGGCCATCGACTTGGCGAACACCCGGCCCACGGTGCGCAGGTGGGTCATGCCGGCGATGCCGGTGACGATGGTCAGGAAGATCACCGGGGCGATGATCATCTTGACCAGCTTGATGAAGGCATCGCCGAGCGGCTTGAGCGATTCGGCAAACGCCGGCTCGTAGTGGCCGAGGATGGCACCCAGCACGATCGCCACCACCACCTGGAAGTACAGCTGGCGGTAGAACGGCAACGGCTTGGCCGCGAGCGGCGTGGAAGTGGGAACGTGCATGGGAAGCTCCGGCTGTATCACGAAGGAGGCCGGCCGCAGCGGGCGGCATCGGGCGTGGCCTTTTTACGCCGCCGTCCGCGCCACGCAGATAACCTATTGGTACTAGCCCCCCGGTTCAGCTCCCGCCGCTGCCTACACTGCACCGGCACCGCGCCCCCACGGCGACGGGTGGCCGTACCGGCCGGGGCCCTCCCCCACAGTTTTCCGGTCTGCGGCCGTTGTTGTTCTGCCCCATTCCTTTCAGATTGCCGATGCCCATGCGCCCGACCCCCCTGTTCCTCGCCCTGACCTGCCTGACCGCCGCGCCCGTGGCCGCCACTGCGGCGGACTGGGACAACTGGCCGACCAAAGTGGCCTTCAGCGACGGCACCGAGCTGGCCGCCACCGCGAACATTGCCTACGACCTCAACGACTTCTCCAACGGCAGCGGCATCGAGGATGCCGATGCGGTGCGGCGCAAGGAGTTCGGCGCCACCCTGAAGAAGAAGGGCGTCTACGACGCGATGGTCTATTACGACTTCCAGGCCGATACCTGGCTGGACGTGTTCGTGCGCGTTGAGAGCAAGGCGTTCATCGGCCGCGACATCGGCCGTTTCCGCGTCGGCTACATGAAGACCCCGGTTGGCCTGGATGCGGGCACCTCCTCGCGCGCCGGCAGCTTCCTGGAGACCGCTCTGCCCGTGCAGGCGTTCTACGAAGGCCGCCGCACCGGTGCCGAATGGGTGCTGGAACGCCCGCAGTACCTGCTCCAGGCCGGCGCCTACGGCGGCAAGGACCTGCAGGGCGACAACCCCGGCACCACCCAGGCAGTGCGCGCGGTGTGGACCCCGTTCAAGGCGGCTGGCGACGTGGTCCACCTGGGCCTGGCGTATTCGCAGGAGAACCCGCGCGGCTACCGCGATGGCCGCGACGTGCACCATGCGGCCAGCGCACGCCTGCGCGCGCGCCCGGAAGCCGGCCTGACCGACATCCGCCTGGTCGACTCCGGCGCCCTGACCACCGCCGATCAGATCCGCCGCACCGGCCTGGAAGGCATCTGGATCCGGGGCCCGTTCTCGGTGCAGGGCGAAGCCCTGCAGACCACCGTTACCCGTGAGGGCAAGCCGGACTACACCGGCCACGGCCAGTATGCGATGGCCAGCTGGGTGCTCACCGGTGAATCCCGCCCGTACAGTGCCGGCGCCGTGGCCAACATCAAGCCGGCCCACAATTACGGCGCGGTCGAACTGGTGGCGCGCTACAGCCGCCTGGACCTGGACGACGCCGATGTCTTCGGTGGCCGCCAGCACGACTGGACGCTGGGCGCCAACTGGTACCTCACCAGCCACTTCAAGTTCCAGGCCAACTACGTGAAGGCCGACGCCAGCCGTCGCGGCGTGCGCACCCGGCCGGAGATCGTCGAGCTGCGCGCACAGATGCACTTCTGATCGACCTGCGCAGGGCGGACGTGCACGCCGCGCCCGCCCTGCGACCGTAGACTGCCGCCATGTACTGGCTCGGCCGCCACCGCACCCTGTTGCTGACCCTGCTGCTGATGATCGGCGGCACGTTGCTGTGCGCGGCCGCGGCCGGTCACTACGCCTGGCGGCGTGCGCTGAACGCTGAAAGCGGCCAGGTGCAGCGCCAGCTCGCACTGTACGGCCAGGGCCTGCAGCAGCGCGTCGACCGTTTCGGCACCCTGCCGCAGGTGCTTGCGCTGGACCCGGACCTGCGCCGCGCACTGCTGCAACGCCCGGATGCCGCCGGCGCGCAGCGCCTCAACCTCAAGCTGCAGCAGGCCAACCAGGTCACCCGCGCTTCCACACTGACCCTGGTCGGGCACGACGGCGTGGCCGTGGCCGCCAGCAACTGGGACCAGGCCAGCAGCAACGTGGGCGAGGACTACAGCTACCGCCCCTACTACCGCCAGGCACTGGCCACCGGCCACGGCCGTTTCTACGGCATCGGCATGACCACCGGCGTACCCGGCTACTACCTGTCGCAGGCAATCGAGGACAACGGTCGTCGCATCGGCGTGGTGGTGATCAAGATCGAACTGGCGGCGCTGGAGCAGGAATGGCTGTCCAGCCCCGACGTGGTGCTGGTCAGCGACGAACACGACGTGGTGTTCCTGGCCAACCGCGATGCGTGGCGCTATCGCCTGCTGCGCCCGCTGGGCGCGGCCGAGCGGCGCGAGATGCTCGACAGCCGCCAGTACGCCGACCGCTCGCTGCAGCCACTGCGCGCACGCACCGGCAGCGTGCTGGACGATGGCGGGCGGATGGTGCGCCTGCTCGACCCCGTGCTCCCCGGCGAGATGCTCTGGCAGACCCTGGCGCTGCCGGAAGAACAGTGGAACCTGCACCTGCTGCACGATGCCGGCGCGGCCACCAGCGCCGGGCGCAGTGCCGCCATCGGCGGTGGCGCGGCGTGGCTGGCACTGGGCTTCCTGGTGCTGTTCGTGCAGCAGCGGCGGCGCCTGGCCGCGCATCGCCAGCGCAGCCGGCGCGAGCTGGAGAGCGTGCTCAAGCAGCATGCACAGGAGCTGCGTACCGCGCAGGACGGGGTGCTGCAGGCCGCCCAGCAAGCCGACAGTGGTCTCAGCCGCAGCCTGGCGCACCTGCCGCAGGGCGTGGTGGTGATCGACAACGAACAGAAGCTGGTGGCATGGAATGCGCGCTATCTGGAGCTGTTCCGGTTTCCGTCCGGCCTGATCCAGGTGGGACGGCCGATCGAAGAGATTTTCCGCTTCAACGCACGCCGCGGCCTGCTCGGCCCGGGGCCGATCGAAGAAGCAATCGAGCGTCGCCTCAACCATCTGCGCAGCGGCCGCCCGCACATGCGCGAGAGCGAGAAGGACGACGGCACCGTGCTGGAGATCCGCGGCAATCCGCTGCCCGATGGTGGCTTCGTGACCAGCTATGCGGACATCACCAGCTACAAGAACACCGCGCGCGAGCTGCGCTCGCTCGCCGATGCGCTGGAGCATCGCGTGGCCGAGCGCACCCGCGATCTCGACGAGGCGCGGCGTGAGGCCGAGCGCGCCAACCGCTATAAATCGCGTTTCGTGGCCTCGGCCGTGCACGACCTGCTGCAGCCGCTCAACGCAGCGCGCATGTTCGTCTCGGTGCTGCGCGGCAAGCTGCAGGGCGATCCGCGCGCACTGAGCGAGCATGTCGATGCGGCACTGGCCGCGCAGGACGCCATCCTCAACAGCCTGCTGGACATTTCGCGGCTGGAATCGGGCACGCTGCAGACCCGCGTGCAGCCGTTCGCGCTGTCGCCGCTGCTGGAAACGCTGGCCCGCGAGTTCGGTATCGCCGCCGACGCGCGCGGGCTGCAGCTGCGCTGGGTGGATACACGCGCGGTGGTGGTCAGCGATGAGGCGCTGCTGCGGCGCATCCTGCAGAACTTCCTGTCCAATGCGCTGCGCTATACCCCGCGCGGCCGCGTGCTGCTCGGGTGCCGCAGGGTGGGCGAACAGCTGCGCATCGAGGTGCACGACCAGGGCCCGGGCATTCCGGAGAGCCTGCAGGGCGAGATCTTCGAGGAATTCCGCCGGTTGGATGACGGCGTGGACCAGGAGCGCGGGGCGGGCCTGGGACTGGCCATCGTGGAGCGCATCGGGCGCCTGCTCGGCCATCGCATCGCGCTGCGCTCCACGCTGGGACGCGGCAGCGTGTTCAGTGTGGAGGTACCGCTTGGCGAGGCCAGCGACGTGGCACCGGCGATGTCCGCCGCAGCATCGCCAGCGTCGCCCGACCCCGGCGACGACAGCCCGCTGCGCGGTTGCCGGGTCTGGAGCATCGACGACGACCCGCGCGTCTGCACCGCCACCCGCACGCTGCTGGAGCGATGGGGCTGCCGCGTTGATCTCGCCGACGGCCCGCAGGCTGCGCTGGACGCAGCCACGCCCGACAGCGTGCCGCAGCTGGTGCTGCTGGACGTACGCATGGGCGACTTCGCCGGCCCGGCACTGTACGAAGACCTTGCCGGGCGCTGGAAGAGCCGTCCCCCGGTGATCGTGGTAACCGCCGAGCGCGATGAGGCACTCAGGGCCAGCGCCGCTGACAAGGGCTGGGGGTTCCTCGCCAAGCCGGTCCGCCCGCCAGCGCTGCGCGCATTGATAACGCAGCTGCTGGTGCGCCACCGCGGATAGAACCATTGCTTTTGTAGAGCCGACGTCCAGTCGGCTATCGCGCGAAGCGCGGGGGTTCAAGGGGTCGGAAGCCGGCTCATCGCGCGCGGCGCAGGGTTGTCGGTGGCGGAGCGGAAAGCAGCCGGCCAGAGGCCGGCTCTACGGGTATTGGAGGCCGGCTGCCGCGCGCAACACCGGATGTTCGGGTATCGGACGCCGCCTCTGTAGAGCCGACGTCCAGTCGGCTATCGCGCGCAGCGCGGGGGTTCAAGGGGTCGGAAGCCGGCTCATCGCGCGCGGCGCAGAGTTGTCGGTGGCGTAGCGGAAAGCAGCCGGCCAGAGGCCGGCGCTACAGGTCGGTGGCGCTGCCTTCCGGTTCCAGGGCTTTGACGAGCACGGCCGCCTGGGTGCGGCTGTGGCATTCGAGTTTCTTCAGGATCGCGGTGACGTGCACCTTGACGGTGTTCTCGGCCAGGCCGAGTTCGTAGGCGATCTGCTTGTTGAGCAGGCCGTCGGCCAGGCACAGCAGCACACGGAACTGCTGCGGCGTGAGCTGGGCCAGACGCGCGGCCAGCAGGGCATCGGATTCGGAACGTTCGGCGGCCATTGCCGGGAACCACACACCGCCCTCGAGCACGGCCGACACGGCCTGGCCGACGGTCTCGGCGGGCGCCGACTTGGGAATGAAACCGGCCGCGCCGAACTGCTGCGCACGGCGGATCACCCGCGGGTGGTCATTGGAGGAGACGATCACGACCGGGATGTCCGGGTGCGCACCGCGTACATGCAACAGCGAGGAAAACCCGCGTGCGCCGGGCATGGTGAGGTCCAGCAGCACCAGTTCGATCTCCGGGTGCTGGTCCAGCGCGGCTTCCAGCGTGGCGGCGCTGGCCACTTCGATCACCTGCGCCAGCGGCAGCGCCTGGCGCAGGGAATGAACGACCGCCGCGCGCAGCAGCGGGTGGTCGTCGGCGATCAGGACGGTCAATGCACTCATGCGGTCATTGTAGTGACGTTGGCGGTTCGCGGCGGTGGTCAGCGGCGCATGCCGGCACTGCGGTGGCGCCCGGCGTTACCGGTCCTGCTGGAGCATGCTGCCACGCCAGGCGTCGAGGAACTGGCGGCGCTTGAGCCCGTCCAGGTACACCAGCAGCCCCGGCCCCAGCTGGATCGGCCGGTAGCTGCGCTCGGGCGAGCGCCCGCGCTGCTGCCCCTGCGCCGGCAGGATCGGCATCAACCGCGCCTCGCGCGACAGCACCTGCTGCCCACGCGGCGAGAGCAGGTAATCGAGGAAGCGGCGCGCCTCTTCGGCGTGGCGTGCGCTGCGCGGAATCACCGCCGTGCGCAGCACCACCAGCGTGTAGTCCTCCGGCTCGACAATGCCCAGCGGCGCGCCCGCATCGATGCGCGCCTGCGCATACGAGCCCAGCACGTTGTAGACGAGCGACAGTTCACCCCGGCTGACCTTGTCCAGCAGCACGCCGGTGCGCTCTTCCAGCTGCACCTGGTTGTCGCCCAGCGCGCCCAGCAGCGCGCCGGCCATGCTGCCGCGCTGCCCATCCTGGGTGGCAAGCAGGTAGCCCACGCTGCTGCGTTCCACGTCGTAAGTGCCGACCCGGCGCAACAGGGGCGCGTCCGGCGCGCGCAGCAGTTCCAGCAGCTGCCGGCGCGTGCGCGGAACCCGGGCCGCCGGCAGCGCGCGGGTGTTGTAGACGATCGCCACGGGCTCGTAGCTGATCCCGAAGGCCTCGTGCCGCCATTGCGCCCAGCCGGGCAGCGCATCGGTCTGCGGCGAGCGGTGCGCCAGCGCGTGGCCGTCATTGACCAGCTTGGTCTGCAGGTCCATGCCCGAACTGATCAGCATGTCCGGGGCGGCCGGCCCCGTGCGGTCGCGCAGGTAGCGCGCATACATGTCCTGGGTGATCACGTCTTCGTAGACGATCTCCGTGCCCGGGTGCAGCCGCTGGTAATCGGCGATCACGGTGGCGAACACTTCAATGTCGGTCGAGCCGTGGATGCGCAGGTGGGCCGTGGGCACGCCCTGCGCGGGGAAGCGCTGGACATCGCCCGGCGCGGCAACGGCAGGACCGCAGGCCAGGCAAAGCAGGAGCAGCAGGCAGCGCAGCGTCATGGGTGCATCCTCGGCAGGCGGATGGTGGCGATGAGGCCACCGCCGCCCACGCGGTTGGACAGATCGATGTGTCCGCCGTGGCTGTCCACCACGCGCTTGACGATGGCCAGCCCCAGGCCGGCGCCCCCTGCGGGCGCGCCCTCGCCGCGGGCGAAACGCTCGAACACACGCTCGGCATCGGCCGCGGCGATGCCCGGGCCGTGGTCGGCCACGGTCAGCACGCAGAACCCGGCGGCTTCGGTGAGCGCGATCTGCAGCGGGCCGTCGCCACCGTACTTGAGCGCGTTGTCGATCAGGTTCTTGATCGCTTCGCGCAGCAGCAGGGCGTCGCCGTTGACCCAGGCCGGCGCCGGGCTTGCCGCCAGCTGCACGCGCGGGGCGGGCAACGCCTGCGGCAGCGCCTCGTGCAGCGCCTGGTGCACGATCTCGGCCAGGTCCACCGCAGCGAAGCGTTGCAGATTGGCGCGGTGGATCACGCTGGCGTCGCTCAGCAGCTGGTTGAGCAGCCGGCTCATGTGGGTGGCATTGCGCTCGATCGCCTGCAGGCTGCGCCGCATGTCGTCCGGGTCTTCATCGTCCAGCGCCAGCTGCGCCTGGGCGCGGAGTGCGGCCAGCGGCGTGCGCATCTGGTGCGCAGCCTCGGCCATGAAGGCGCGCAGGGTCTCGTTGCTGCTCGACAGCCGCCCCATGAAGTGATTCAACGCCCCCACCATCCTGTCCATTTCGCGCGGGACCACCGCATCCAGCGGCCGCAGGTCGGACGGTTCGCGGCGGGCCAGTTCACGCTCCACCCGCACCAGCGGACGCAGTGCGCGGTGCACGCCGATGCCCACCAGTGCCAGCGACATCAGCGACAGCACCACGATCGCCACCAGCGCGCGGGTCACCATGTCCTGGGCCAGCACTTCACGGGCGCGGCGGGTCTGCCCGACCTGCACGCGCACCTCGCCCTGCGCCGACGGCGAGGACACCCGCCGCGACACCACCACAAAGCGCACCGTCTCGCCGCTGTAGGGTGCATCGAACAACTGTGGCCGGTCGCTGGGCGTGCGCGGCGCGGCCGGCAGATCGTCGTAGCCGGTAACGGTGCGATCATGGGCATCGGACACCCGATAGAACACGCGGTCCTCCGGTGCCATCGCCAGCAGGTCCAGCGCCGCGTACGGCAGATCGACCTGCCATTGCGCCTCCACCAGCGCCACCGAATCGATGATCGACAGCGCCGAGGACACCAGCAGGTGATCGTAGGAGCGGTTGGCCGCGCGCTGGCCGTAGTCACGCGCGCCGAACAGCAGCGCCACCGCGAACAGCGCCATCAGCCCGCCCAGATACAGCCACAGGGTGTGCCGGATCGAGCGTGGCGTGGCGGCAGCCTCAGCGGCCATCGTCCGGCTCCGCAGTCCCGGGGTCCACCACTTCCAGCAGGTAGCCGCTGCCGCGCACGGTCACGATCCGCAGCGGCGCGCCGGCGAGCTTGCGGCGCAGGCGCCCCACATACAGCTCGATGGCGTTGGGGCCGGCGTCGTCATCGAAGCCGAACAGCCCGTTGCCGATCTCGTCCTTGCCCACCACCTGCCCCAGCCGCCCCATCAGGATCTCCAGCAGGCGGAACTCGCGGTTGGGCAGATCGATCGGCTGTCCGTCCAGGCTGACCCGGTGCGCGGCGTTGTCGAACTGGAAGCCACCGACCTGCACCACCTCGCTGGCCTGGCCGCGCGCGCGGCGCAGCAGCACACGGCAGCGGGCCTCCAACTCGCGGAAATCAAACGGCTTGCCCAGGTAGTCGTCGGCGCCTACGTCCAGCGCCTGCACCCGGTCTTCGATGCCGTCGCGCGCGGTGAGCATCAGCACCGGGGTGCTGTCACCGCGCTCGCGCATGCCCGCCAGCACCCGCAGACCGTCCAGCTTGGGCAGGCCGATATCCAGCACCACCAGATCGAAACGCTGGTAGCGCAGCACGCTGGCAGCAGCCAGCCCGTCGTTCTGCCAGTCCACCGCATGGCCGCTGCGGCGCATGCGACGGACGATCGCATCGGCCAGGTCCGGGTTGTCTTCCACCAGCAGGATGCGCATCGGTCGGGATCGGGAACGGTGCGCGAATGCTAGCGCGTACGGCCGCCGTCGTGCGATGCGCTGCGGTGCAGCAACCGCTGACAGGTGGATGACAGCTTCCCGGCACTAGGCTGCGCGCTCGCATCGCCCCGTGCCGATGTGCTTGCCGTCACCCCATCGACAACGTGTACCTGGGAGGGTCCGTGGAACTGAATTCGCTGCGCTGGCGCGCGCCTGTTGCCTGCACCCTGCTGTTGCTGGGCGCCCCCGGTTGGGCCGCCGACGGCAGTGACGACGACCGCCCGGTCACCGCCAGCGTCGGCGGCCGCCTGCACCTGGACTTCGCCGACTTCGACAACGACAGCCGCGGCACCCCGAACAAGGACGACACCGAAATCCGCCGCGCGTGGATGGACGTGTCCGGTCGCTTCTTCGCTGTGGACTACAAACTGGAAGCGGATTTCTCCGGTGACCGTGTCGAGGCCAAGGACGTCTATGTCAGCCGCGACTTCAGCGGCGGCAAGCTGACCGTCGGCCAGTTCAAGCAGTTCTTCTCGCTGGATGACCGCACCAGTTCCAATTACGGCTCCTTCCTGGAGCGCGGCAACGCCGGCACCACCTTGGCCCCGCTGTACCGGCTGGGTGCTTCCTGGCAGGCCGCCAAAGGCGATATGACCTGGGCCGCCAGCGCCTACAGCCTGGAGAGCATCGACACCTGGCAGGTCAAGGGCCGCGCCGCCGGCGGCCGGGTCACGTGGGCGCCCGGCGCCACCGCCGGCGACGTATTGCACCTGGGCCTGTCGCTGGCCCACGAGCGCTATGACAACCCCGGCGCGAACGGCGTGCCCGGGCTGAAGATCCGTCCGCGCCCGGCCGGCCACCTGTCCGACAACAGCCGGCTGACGCTGGTCGACTTCTCGACCGGCCGCGATACCGACGTCAACAAGTGGTCGATGGAGTATGCGCAGGTGCGCGGGCCGCTGTCCTGGCAGGGCGAATTCAGCGGCGCCACCTTCGACGATGGCAGCCAGCGCGCCAAGGTGATGGCCGGCTATGGCCTGGTGAGCTGGTTCGTCACCGGCGAATCGCGGGCGTATGACCGCAAGACCGGTCGCTTCGCACGGGTCAAGGACCTGCGCCACAAGGCAGGTGCCTTCGAGCTGGCGCTGCGCTACGACCAGATGCGCGGCGACCAGCACCTGATCGGCCAGCCGGACCTGATCGATGCGCGTACCGACGCCTGGACGCTCGGCGGCAACTGGTACATGCGCCCGAACCTGCGCTTCATGCTCAACCTGATCGAAAGCCGCAACCGTGACCGCCTCGCCGACGCCACCGTGGACCGCACCCGCGCGGTCACCGGCCGCCTGCAGTTCGATTTCTAACCCCACCCCCACGTTGCAAGGAGTCCGCAGATGATGCTGAGCATCCTCGGCTTTGGCATGGTCATTACGTTCATGTATCTGATCATGAGCAAACGACTGTCGCCGCTGGTCGCCCTGATCACCATCCCGATCGTGTTCGCCATCATCGGCGGCTTCGGGGCGGGCATCGACGAGATGATGCTGGAAGGCATCAAGAAGATCGCGCCCACCGGCGTGATGTTGATGTTCGCCATCCTGTACTTCGGAGTGATGATCGATGCCGGGCTGTTCGACCCGCTGGTGCGGGTGATCCTGCGCATGGTCAAGGGCGATCCGATGAAGATCGTGCTGGGCACCGCCGCGCTGGCGATGCTGATCTCGCTGGATGGCGATGGCTCCACCACCTACATGATCACCGTCTCGGCAATGCTGCCGCTGTACCAGCGGCTGGGCATGAACGCGTTGAACATGACCTGCGTGACCATCCTCGCCGGTGGCGTGATGAACCTGACCCCGTGGGGCGGCCCTACCGCGCGTGCCGCCACCGCGCTGCACGTGGACCCGGCCGATGTGTTCGTGCCGCTGATCCCGGCGATGGTGCTGGCGTGCGCGTCGGTGCTGCTGCTGGCCTGGTACCTGGGCCTGAAGGAGCGCCGCCGGCTCGGCGTGGTCAGCCTGCCCACGGGCGGCTCGTGGATGGACGCCAGCGTTTCCGACGATGGCGCCCTGCCCACTCTGGACGACGCCGAAGACACCAAGCGCCCCAAACTGCTGTGGGTGAATCTGGGGCTGACCCTGGCGCTGATGACCGCGCTGGTGCTGGGCGTGCTGCCGATGCCGGTGCTGTTCATGGTCGGCTTCGCCATCGCGCTGGTGATCAACTACCCGAACCTGGCCGAGCAGCGCCGCCGCGTGGTCAACCATGCCGGCAACGTGCTGTCGGTGGTGTCGCTGATCTTCGCCGCCGGCATCTTCACGGGCATCCTCAACAACACCGGCATGGTCGAAGCGATGTCGCACAGCTTCCTGGCGGTCATCCCGGATGCCTGGGGTCCGTACCTGGCGGTGATCACCGCGCTGGCATCGATGCCGTTCACCTTCTTCATGTCCAACGACGCGTTCTATTTCGGCGTGCTGCCGATCCTCTCCGAGGCCGCCGGCAACTACGGCATCACCCCGGTGGAAATGGCGCGCGCCTCGCTCGCCGGCCAGCCGGTGCACCTGCTCAGTCCGCTGGTGCCGTCCACCTATCTGCTGGTGGGCCTGGCCAAGGTCGAGTTTGCCGACCACCAGAAGTTCACGCTCAAGTGGGCCGTGATGGTCTCGCTGGTGCTGATGGCCGGCAGCCTGCTGTGCGCCCTCTACCCCTTCGCCGCCTGACCCTCATCCAGGAGATTCGCCATGACCCTTCGCATCGCGTACGTGACCAGTGGCATGGGCAGCGTCGGCACCGCCATCTGCCAGAAGCTCGCCCGCAACGGCCACACCGTGGTGGCCGGCTGCGCCCCGAACTCGCCTCGCAAGTCGGCCTGGCTGCGCGAGCAGCGTGAGCTGGGCTTTGATTTCATCGCCTCCGAGGGCGACGCCACCGACTGGGCGTCGACCGTGGCCGCCTTCGCCAAGGTCAAGGCCGAAGTCGGCGAGATCGATGTGCTGGTCAACAACGCCGGCGGCAGCCGCGACGTCCTGTTCCGGCAGATGACCCAGGACGACTGGAACGCGGTGATGGGCTCCAACCTGCACGCGCTGTTCAACATCACCAAGCAGGTGATCGACGGCATGAGCACGCGGGGCTGGGGACGCATCGTCAACATCGGCTCGGTGAGCGCGCACAAGGGCCAGATCGGCCAGGTCAACTTCGCTACCGCCAAGGCCGCCATGCATGGCTTCAGCCGCGCGCTGGCCAACGAAGTGGCTACCCGCGGCGTCACCGTCAACACCATTTCGCCGGGCTACATCGCCAGCCAGGCCATCAGCAGCTTCCCGCCGGACGTGCTGGACCGGCTGGCGGCGTCCGTGCCGATCCGCCGCCTCGGCAAGCCGGAGGAAGTGGCCAGCCTGTGCGCTTGGCTGGCCTCGGATGACGCGGCGTATGTGACCGGCGCCGACTATGCCGTCAACGGCGGCCTGCACATGTTCTGAGTCCGCACGAACGTCACCGTGGGCGGCACGGTGACGTTGGTTGTCCCTGCGGCAGTGCATCACGCGGAATGATGCACACCGCTGACGCTGACACGTGCGTTTCCCATCGGTGTTGATCGCACACACCTATCGGAATCTACGCCATCTTTTGAATCTCCCCTGCGTATCGACGCTATTGCCTCTGTCGGCGGCGGCGGTACGTTCATAGACTCGTTGCACGGCCTTCAACGGCGTAACAACGAGTCACCGATGTCGCAATGGAACGCACCGTCCGCGCAGTGGACGTCCCTGCATCGTCTGATTGATCTGCACTGGGGCACCGCAGGCGCACCGCTCCCTCTGCTCGCACAACGCATCGATTTCCGCGATGCGCTCAATACCGATTTCTCCCTCACCGTGCACGGCCTTGTGCCTGGTCCCGAGAGCGACATCAGCGCACTGCCCGGTCGGGTGGTGGGTGTGGGCGTCACCACGGCGGGTGGCGGACGGCGTTGGCTCAACGGCATCATCCATGCCGTCCGCCGCACCGGCATGCACGCGGGCCACACCCGCATGGTGCTGCAGATCGGCTCGGCGCTGGCGCTGCTCCAGCAACGTCGCGCCTGCCGGATCTTCCAGGACCTGAGCGTACCGGAGATCGTGACCACGCTGCTGGATGAGCATCGACAGCGCAACGCCTGCCTGGCGACCGCCTTCGACTGCGTACAGCACCTGCTGCGGTCGCATCCGGTGCGTTCGTACTGCGTGCAGTTCAACGAGAGCGACCACGCCTTCATCGACCGGCTGCTGGCCGAGGAAGGCATCAGCTATCGCTTCCGGTTCGACATCGCAGACGGCCAGCCGCGCCACGTACTGTGCCTGACCGACACCCCCCTGTTCGACCCGGACCGCACCGTCGCCCTGCCCTACCGGGCCGGTCGCCACGATGACGACCGCGACACCCTGCAGCACTGGCAGGCCTGCCAGCGCCTGGCACCCGCCGCCGTGGCCCTGTCCAGCTACGACTATGCCCGCGCACAACCGCTGCACGGCAGTGACGACAACGCACAGCCGCTCCATGATCCGGCGCGCACCGCCACAGCTGGTCTGGAAGACCATCGTGCCGAGACGCTGTACTACGCCGGCAGCTCGCAGGAACTGGCGCGCTACAGCCAGTTGCGCATGCAGGCGCGCGAACTGCGCTCGCGCACCTGGCGTGGTGAAGGTGGACTGCGCGGCCTGGCCACCGGCGACGCAGTGGTCATCGAGGGCCATCCCGCGCATGCGACCCTGGACGTGAACGCGCGCAGCTTCCTGGTCAGCGGCGTGCACCTGCAGGCCTGCAACAACCTTCCCGCACGGGTGGAGGTTGATCCAGATGCATCGCCCGACGACCGTCTGCAGCCCGGCCAGTGCCGCACCCGCTTCCGGGCGCTGCCGCACGACCAGCCGCTGGTGCCCGAGTATGCCGACCGCCTGCACCGCCCGACGGCCAACGGGCCGCAGAGCGCCACCGTGGTGGGCCCGCCGGGCGAGACCGTGCATACCGATCCGCTCGGCCGCATCCGCATCCGCTTCCATTGGCAGCGGGCTGAGGATCGCGCCGATGGCGATGACGCCGATCTGGCGCATGCCTCCACCTGGATACGGGTCGCCCTACCGAGCGCGGGCGACGGGTTCGGCCACCAGTTCCTGCCGCGCATCGGCCAGGAAGTGCTGGTGGACTTTCTCCACGGCGACATGGACCGCCCGGTGGTCGTCGGCGTGCTGCACAACGGCCGGCATGCGCCGCCGCGGTTCTCCGGTGCCGGCCAGCTGCCGGGCAACCGTGCGCTGTCGGGCATCCAGTCGCGCGAGCATGGCGGCAACGCCCATGCCGAGCTCGTGTTCGACGACAGCCCTGGTGAGGTCGGTGCGCATCTGCGCGCCAGCCCGCATGACAGCGCGCTGCACCTGGGCCAGCTCACCACTCCGCGCCGGGACGGCCAGGCGCAGCCGCGCGGCAGCGGTGCCGAACTGCGCACGGATGCCGCGCTGGCCCTGCGTTCGGCGCACGGCCTGCTGCTGAGCAGCCACGGCCGCACGCAGGCGCGCGGCCATCAGCTGGACCAGCAGGAGCTGCTGGGGCTGCTGGACGAGTGCCGCCAGGTGTTCGCGCAGCTGGCCACCCTGGCCGCTGAACAGCAGGCCGGCACCGCCAGCGCAACGCCGCAGCACGCCCTCGCAGAAGCGCTGAAGGCGTGGACCGGCGAGGGAGACGGCGGCCACGCCCCGGTTGTTGCCGTGTCCGCCGCTGCCGGGCTGGTCACCGCCACGCCGGCATCGCAGCTGCATGTCAGCCGTGGCCAGCACGATGTCGTGGCCGGCACCCATCTGCAGCAGACCAGTGGCGAACGCATGCACCTGCAGGCCGGCCAGGGCCTGTCCCTGTATGCCGGCGACGGTGGCATCAGCGCTGTCGCCAACGCCGGCCCATTGCAGCTGCAGTCACGCGGCGACCAGATCCAGGCGCACGCATTGCAGGGCATGCAGCTCAGCGCCGAGAACGGTGAGATCGTCATTGCCGCGCCAGTCATCCGGCTGGTCGCCGCCGACGGCAGCTTCCTGCGCATCGGCGGCGGCGTCACCGGCGGCAGCGATGGGGCCATCCGCCTCCACGGTGCCCGCCATGACTGGGACGGACCGCAGACCGAGCACTGGTCGCGCGCCCTGCCCCAGGCAACTCCGCCGGTCTGCCTGCCCTGCCTGGCCCAGGCCGCGCAGCTCGGCACCTACCGCGTCAACCTGACGGAGGCCGCATGAACCCGTTGCCCCCGGCCTGCCACGCGCTGGTCGTGAATCCCTCCCTGCACGCGTACGTCCTGATCGACGGTGCGGTGCAGCGCGGTCTTGCCGGGCGCCTGGCACGGGGCGCGCCGCAGGCCATCGCCCTGTTCGCCGACCTGTCGGCCGATGCCCAGTCGATGGGCCCGTGGCTGTTGCCCGCCAGCGACGCAGGCGCGCACGGGATCGACGGCAGTGCGCCGGGCGTGAACTGGCTGGTCAGCGAGGCACCCGCAGACGAGATCGCCGATCACCTGCGCGACTGGATGCGTGAGGGCGATCGCAACAGCCCGCACTACACCCGGCTGGGCGACGGGCGCGTGCTGCGCGCGGCGATGGACGTGTGGACGCCCGCCCAGCGCGCCGCGTTCTGCGCGCCGTGGCGCGGCTGGTGGCTGGCCGACCGCGACGGCCGCGCGCTGGCATTGGACCTGCCTGCCCCCTCGCCGCCCGCACCCGGCGATGCCGGCCGCCCCGGCTGGAGCGACGCGCAGCATCACGCGATGCGGCAGCACGGCCTGGCCGACGCGCTGATCCAGCCGCTGAAAGGCGTGATCCGTCTCGCCCCCACCCTGCGCGGCCGGGAAGCCCGCCACGCGCTCGCCGCGCACACCCTGGCGCTGGCCGGCGCGCAGGGCTATACCGACGCAACCGACCAGAGCAGTTGGATCGCCTGGGCGCTACAGCGCGGCCATTGCTCCGGCGGGATCGCCGCACACCCGGTGCACGCGCAGGGACTGCGCGGAGCAGCGCTGTGGGAGGCGTTGACCGGCGACGCGGACGACGCTGGGCCTGCGTCGCCGGATGGCACTGAACGTGCTGCGGCAGCGACACCTGCCGAGGAGGCTCGCGATGACGCATGACGCCGGTCCGGATAGGCCGGGTGGAGCCGGGAACGGCAATCTGCGCGCGCTGCTGTGGTTCGTCGTCGACGGCGTGGTGACCGTGCTGTTCACTGCTGCGCTGTGGCAGGCAAGCTATGCGAAGGGGGACGACGGCATGGGACCATCCTGGTTCGTGGTGGTCATGCCCCCGATGCTGCTGCTCTTCGTCAATGGCTTCCGACGCGTCGTTTGCAACTACCATCGCATGACGTTCCAGGGCGTTCCCCTGGTCCAGTGCGTCGTTGCCCTCTGGGTCGCTGTGATGTTCTACCTGCTCGCCTGGAGTGTCGACTCGACGGGTTGGGGCGCCACGATCGTCCCCATTTTTGTCTATGTCGCTGCCTACCCGCTGGCGGTATGCACAGGCCTTCTCTATGCGTTGCTTGACGCACTGCTGCGGCGCGCCGTCAGGATGACACCCGTGATCGCTGTCGAGGCATCTGACGATCCACATGCCTCGGTAGCGCAGCGCGTATCGTCATCTATGACAGCCGGTCCATCCTTCCAGCGGTACTCGCTGACCCGACGCGCGAGACGTCGGGATTCGATCCAGCATATTCCCGCACAGCAGGAGACCGATCTGCACGCGCACGCGTCCGGGGAACCCGGTTCGTCGGCGGAGAAAACAACCAGTGCGAGCCAGTCAAACGGCCGTGGCGCATCCCTTCAAGGCTACCTCTGGACAGGTGTCGTACTGCTCCTTATCGCTGCAACTGCGATGTACGACCGTCCCAGTACCGTTGCTGTAGACGACAAGGTCGCATCAAGGCGGTTCAGCACCAGCCTGACATCGATGGACTACGAGCCCACGGACACCTTCGTGCAACCGGTGTATGTGGACGGGGGTGGGGGCGATAGCGCGGGCACCGGTGGCAGCACGGTACTGAGTGCCTTTGCCTTGCCGGTTCGCTGGCACCCGGGGCTGACCGTGCGGGTCAAGTGGCGGCGGTGCAACGCGTTCTATGCAGACAGGCCTCAGACAGAGGAACAGGCGTGCCGTTGGGTGGAGAAGGACGTACCCGTCCATCCCTATACGTACGTCAGCTCAACGAATGTTCACCTGTTTGCCGACGACCAGGTACTGGTGATTCCGGGGATGCTCGGTCCGCGTCACGCGGACTACCCGGGAGCTCCGCCTCCTTACAAGAACTTCTACGAAGAACGGGGTATCGGCCACGATGACTGAATTCGCGTCGCGCACAGGGTCCCGATTCGCAATGCATCCTCTCAAGGCGGGTTTCTCGATGCCACTCACAGGATTGATCCGTGCAAAGCAATCAAGCAAAAGCCGACACAGGGGTGGCACCGGCCCATGACCAACGAACCAAAGGCCGACAGCGACAGTGCCTCCGCTGACGATGACCTGCGCACGTCCCAGCGCGCCCGCATCGGGTTTGGCGTCCTGCTTTTCGTCGTTACGGTAGTTGTACTGTCCAGCCGTGATCGACCCGCTGCTCTAGACGGCAAACACACGTCAGCACGATTCGTCACCAGCCTGACCGCGATGGACTACGAGCCCACAGACACCTTCGTGCAGCCGGTGTATGTCGACGGGGGTGGCGGCGATAGCGCGGGCACCGGTGGCAGCACGGTACTGAGTGCCCTCAGCCTGCCGGTGCGCTGGCACCCGGGGCTCACCGTACGTGTCAAGTGGCGCCGCTGCAAGGCTTTTTACGCGGACAACCCTCAGACAGAGGAACAGGCGTGCCGTTGGGTGGAGAAGGACGTACCCGTTCATCCCTATACCGACGTCAGCTCAACGAACGTTCACCTGTTTGCCGACGACCAGGTTCTGGTGATTCCCGCAATCATGAGTCCGCGCCACGAGGACTATGCAGGCGCTCCGCATCCTTACAAGAACTTCTACAAAAAACGAGGTATTGGCCACGATGAATGAGTTCGCCTGGCTTCCAGGATGCGCGCCTGCGACGCGCCTTTTCAATCCCTGCGCTTCTGGCGCGGGAAAGACTGGCGCGTCCTGTTCGCTCCCTGTTCGATTCTCGATCTTCTTCGACGGAACACGGAATCACAGCACGGAAGACCGTCCCTCTGGCTCTCACAGCAACGTTGCAAGGCTCTACGACGCATGCACGGAGCAGGTTGAGATCGGGGAGTTTCGCCTTTACATACAGGGCGTCGGAACGCCCTTCCCGGAAATTGGCGAACACGAGCCACACGAACATGGCGCGCGGGACGGCGAGTATGGCGATCGACGCTTGCGGTATGCATTCATGTTCATGGCCAACAAGATTTCCGAACTGCTTTGCGGCAAGCGTGTGGTTTCAGACAACGCAGATGCCATCATCAAGGCCGTTGAGAGCGACCATCAGATCAGACGCGTGCGCCGAACGCTTGACGAGGTGCTGGCCAACCCGAAAGCAGCTGCCCCCGTGATCTCGACGATCACGCTGGACCTGTTCGGCTTTTCGCGCGGCGCCACTGCAGCACGCGCGTTCCTCAACCACCTGATCGAGTGGGCGGGAGAGTATAGACCACAGGTCTGCGGCATCCCGTTGAGGGTACGCTTCATGGGGCTGTTCGATACGGTGGCATCGGTCGAGATTGCTGATTCCATGCCGCGCACAGGGGACGGCCATCTGTCATGGGCGAGTCCACGGTACATGGTGATTCCTTCATTTGTAGAGCAGTGCGTCCATATGGTTGCCGGGCATGAGGCACGCAACTCGTTCCCACTGACGAGTATTTCCGCTTCACGCGAGCAAGCTCCGCATCGTCTGGAAATCATCTACCCCGGTGTGCATGCCGACGTTGGCGGCGGCTACGGACCACATTCCCAAGGCAAGGGTACCCTGGAGGGCGGGCAGCGTATCCGCCAGCAACAGGGCGACCTTCTGTCGCAGGTCTCCCTCAATGATATGTATGCACGTGCCCGAGCCGCTGCAGTACCCCTCAGGCCGCTCACTGAACTCTACCAGACCGAAGTCGGCCCATTCTTCGCCATATCACCGGAGTTGCAGCGCAGCTACGACGCTTATCAGAAGACGCTTGAGCAGCACCGCGCCGGCGCCCCGCTGCTTCGCCTACTACACGCGCACTATCTCGCCTACCTGGGCTGGCGGCGACAAGTTCTGCCGCGCGAGACATTCATCGCACAGCCATTCATGACCCACTGCAAGCAGACACAGACGCAGGACCACATCAATCTCGACCAGGCAAATGCCGAATTGATGGTCTATCTCGCCGTGTTCAACGATCCGGCGCAGCGTGCCCGAGTGCATGGCAGGCGCGCGCTTGGCTTACCTGGCTTTGTTCACCGTGAGCACGCCTGCATGGAGATGTACGACCGCTACTGGGGAGCGTCTCCAGAGCCCGGCGACGCCTTGCGAAACATTCTCATGCAGTACGTCCATGACTCGCGTGCTGGCTTCGTACTGACAGACCCGCAATGCGAGCGTGACTACAGGAACATGCATGCCCACCTCGAAGCCTGTGACGCGCAGTATCGAGAGAGCCTTCGTATACATGCTGTGGACACCAAGGACCGACAAGAGGCATATCAGCGCGCTGTGGAGGCCCATACGCACTTTGTTCCCACCGGCTGGCGGGAAACCCGGCCGCCCATGCCAAAACCCCCTCTCGTCCGCGCGATCCCCGAAGATCCACTCAATGCGGAAGACCGCAAGGCGCTTGCCACTTTTCGGGCCGGCAGGACGCCCATTTTCACCGATGCCAAACCCGCGTCAGCAATGGATGGCAAGGAGAATGTGCTGGATTACATTGCCAAGGTCTCCCGCCGCGAAGTGCGCTGGAGTTATCTACGCCGGCGTCAGGTATTCCGACCATACGTCACCACTACCGGGCATCCACGGATCGGCATCAGGACAGTGGACCCCTCTGAACGCCTCCGCTACGAGGACGGTCTCACATGATCCCGCACGCGTTCCTGCGACCCGCCTTCTTCCTGCTGTGGGCACTCTGGTCGCTGCTGATGGGCTGGTACGCCGTCGATGATAACCAACTCGCTTCGCCTGCACAGGCCGTGGGCCCGTGGCTCGCGGGCAGCATCGCGCTGGGCGCGCTGTTCCTGCTGGTGGCCGCGCTGATCAAGGTGCTTCAGGAGATGCGCGCCGGCGCGCGCGGCATCACACCGCTGCGCGCTGCGGGTTCGCCGGTGCTGCCACTGCCCGCCACGGGCGCGGCGGCTGCGCCCACCGCCCCGGTGCTTCAGATCCGCGCGTGCTACGCGCGCCTTGCGCGGCAGGCACCCGACGCTCTTGTGGCCCTGCTGGACAACCCGCAGGCCACCCGCCCGGTACTGGCTGCGCACGCCGAGGACCCGGCCGCGCGCCTGGCCGAGCGCGGCATGGCGATGCAGGTGCAGTTGGCGCAGGGAATGGAGATGCTGGTCGCCGCCCTGCCCGATGCCGCGCCGGTGGCGATGTTCACGCTGGCCCCCACGCTCACCCGCCACAGCCGTTACGCCGCAATGGAGTGGCCGGGGTTGATGGCCAGCCAGTCCGACGCGCCCGGCGCGCTGCTGCTGCGCGAGCTGGACGTCAATGGCCCGTCGCTGGCGCCGGTGCTGCAGGCGTTGTTCGCCCGCTTCACGGCGTCACCGCGATTGTGCAACGCCGTGCTGCTGAGCCTGGAGGGCCGGCTGATCCGAGGCCGGTACCACCGCCCCCGCGATGACGCGCCCGAGGACGCGCTGGACCAGAGCATGGTGCTGATGTGGATCACCCGCACCGGGGTGCCCGATGCCATACGGCGCGAGGCGGTGGAACCGGACACGCCGGCGGCGCAGCATGCGCGGCAGCCGTACGCGTGGTTCCGCGAGGAACTGGCGGCGTACACGGCCCTGGCCCCGCACGAGCCAGAAGCGCAGGTGCATGCCGCGGCGTTCACCGCATCGCTGTTGCAGGCGCTCCGCGAAGAAGGGGCTGCGCCGGCCCATCGACTGGGCGACGACACGTGGTACCCGGTGCCGTGGACCCGGCAGCAGATCGCCCTTCAGGAGGCCGCGCCCGTGCTGGGTACGCTGTACCCGCCCCGCTGTGTCGCCCTGCGCGATGAGGATGGCGAAGCGTTGTCGCAGCGCGCGCAGGCGGCCGCCATTGCCGACGCGTGGCAGGCACTGCACGCCGCGCTGCCCGAGACCGCCCGCCTGCGCTGCGTCTGGTACGACAGTAGTGCGGATGTGGACGCCGCCATCGCGCTGCGCATGGCAATGCGCGGGCTCGCCGACCCGCTCGATCTGGACGATCCACGCGTGGGCATCGACCTGGCCACGCGCGTGGGTGCGCTTGGCGGTGGCAGCGGTGCCGCCGCCCTGGCGTTGGCGCTGGCCAGCGGCAAGGCCGGTACCGCCGTCATCGTCGACGATGACGGCCGTCTGCTGCTGCAGCCCATCGTGCCCGCGCCGCAGCCCGATGCCACGGACACCGCGTCCGCCCTGTCCCGCCAGCCCGATCTGGAGCACCCATGACCGCTCGCCTCGCCCTGCCCCTCCTGCTGTTCTCGGTGGCCGCACTGACAGCCTGCCAGGAACGCTACGCACTGACGAACGGGTGGGAGACCTGGCCCACCACGCCCGAACCCCCGCAGCCGCTGCTCGGCACGGTGTGGAAGCTGCATGACCTGCCCGCCACGGCCGATAAGGCCGCAACCGTGGTGCCACCGGATTCGCACGTGGGCTTCATCATTCTCGAAGCCGACGGCCGGCATCTTATCGGCTATGCCGGCTGCCAGCCGATGACCGCGTTGTACCGCCAGCAGGGCATGCAATTGACGGTGGACGGGCTGGCACGCACCGGCTCGCGCTGCCACAAGGAGCGGTTCGATGACGTGGGCGACCGCTTCGCCGCTGCGCTGAGCGGGGCCACCGGCTACCGGATGGCCGAGGACGACGCCCTGCTGCACATCCTGCACGGGGACACCGTGACCGCGACGCTGATCTATCGCACGCCGCCCAAGGGCTACTGGTGACGCGGGCGGGCCGCAGGCGGCGGCGGGCATGAAGCACCCTGTCTGCCTGGGCGATCCCACCAGCGGCGGTGGCGAGGTGGTGCAGTGCCAGGGCAGCGGGCGCATCGACGGCGCGACGATCGCGGTGGTGGGCGACCTGGCCACCTGCGCGCTGCACCCGGGCCGGCATGCCTTCGTGGAAGGCTGCGCGCGGGTGCGGATGAACGGCGCACCGGTGGTGCGCGACGGTGACCGGCTGGCCTGCGGCTGCCGCGGTGTGGCCCGCCATGCGCGGCGCGTGCGCGGCTGAACGCAGCAGGGCCGCGCGGCGGAATGCCGTGCGGCCCTGGCGGGGCCGCCGACCAGGGTCGGCGGCTACCGGTGTGGCGCGGCGGTCAGAACTCGGCGCCGAGGGTCAGGAACACCTGGCGCGGCGCGCTGGCGTGGATCGCGTAGCGGGTGCCGTTCGGGTCGGCCGGGGCGAACGAACTGAGCTGCCCGGCGTAGCGCTTGTTGGTCAGGTTGGTCGCGTTGAGCGAGACCTTGACGTCGCGCAGGCCCATGCCCGGACCGAACGAATAGCCCATGCCGGCATCGAAGGTGGTCACACCCGGCACCGACTGGTCGTTGGTGTAGGTGTAGTAGCGCTTGCCGGTGTACTTGGCGCGCAGGCTGGCGAAGAAGCCGTCGCGGTTCCAGCTGATCTCACTGGACGCCATGCGTTGCGGGGTATCGACGGTGATCTTGCCGGCCACCGGTACGATCGCGCCACCGGAAGTGTAGTTGTCTTCGTAGGTGGTCTTGTTCCAGGAGAGGGCGTTGTACCACTGCAGGCCATCGACCGGCTTGAGGATGAAGGTCAGCTCGGCGCCACGGCTCTTGACCGACCCGACGTTGATGAAGCGCGTGATGCACTCCGGGCGCGTGCCCACTTCGATGCTGGTGCACGGGTTGAGCGAGAGCAGACGGTTGTCGAACATCACGTGGTAGGCGGCGATGGAGGCCTGGTACTTCTCGCCGAAGGTGCGGAAGCCGGCTTCCAGGGTCTTGGACTTCTCCGGATCCAGCCCGGCGCTGGCCGCGAAGGATTCCGGCGACACCTGCAGCGGGCCGCCGCTGCCACCGCCGACGAAGGCGGCGATGTTCTCCGAGTAGGACGCGAACAGCTCCTGGTTGGGCGTGAGCTTGAAGCCGATGCCGGCCTGCGGCAGCACCGATTCCTTGGCGGTCAGCGTACCGGAGGCATAGCTGGCCTCGGTGCCGGGCTTCGCATTGGCGGTCATGCGCGTGTTCGGGCTCTTGACGCCCACGTCCACGGTCAGGCGGTTGTCCAGGAAGCGCATGCGGTCCTGCACGTAGAACTGGCGCGTGCGGATGTCGAAATCCTGGTCGAACAGGCGACGGTCGGGATGGTTGAGGTAGCCGTCATCCAGGAACGGGCCGGTGATGTAGTAGAAGTTGCGCTCGACGTTGTGGTCGTTGCGTTCGTACCACAGGCCGGCTTCCAGTTCGTGCAGACCCCACTGCCAGTTCAGCGCGGCGGTGATGCCCTGGCGGTTGATGGTGTAGTTGGTGCTGCGGATGGAGATCGGCAGCGCCTGCGGTGTGCCCGGGTTGGACGGCTGGCCCGGTGCCCACCAGTGGCCCTGGCCACGGTTCTCATGGTGGTAGCCGAGCAGCTTCAGACGGGCGGTGTCTCCCAGCGCCAGGTCCGCATCAAGCGAGTAGAGATTGTCATCGCGCAGCGCACGGCTCTGGTAGTACGCGTCGTCGATGCTGTTGACGCCGCCGCTGAAGGCGCATTTCTGCGCGTTGTAGGTACCCGGCGCGCAGTACGCTGCGGCCACCGCGCGGTCCCAGTCCGGTGCGTAGATGTTCCAGTCCCAGCCCAGGCCGCGCGCGAGCATGCTCTTGGACAGGTAGGCGTAGTTGGCCTGGCTCGCCCGCGACGTGGCGACGAAGGCGCCGAAGCGGTTGTCGCCGACATTCCACACCGCCTTGGCATTGAACTGGCGGGTGGTCTGATTCTGGTTGGGCTCGGCCCACATGTCCGCATCCTGGTGGACGCCGGACACGTAGGCGGAGAAGCCGTTGATGTCGCCGGTATCCACGCGCAGGTAGCCGCGTCGCTGGTTGTCGTCGCCGACCGTCACGCTGGCGCGGGCGCCGAATTCGGTGGACGGGTCCTGCGAGAAGTACTGGATGGTGCCGCCCAGGTTGCTGGTGGAGGCCACGCCCAGCGAGCCGATGCCCTGCGACAGCTCGGCACCGGCCAGGTTCTCGGCAATGAGCGCACGGGCGATGCTCAGGCCGTTGTAGTTGCCGTAGCTGTTGTCGCCCAGCGGAATGCCATCCAGCGTGTAGCCCAGGCGGCTCTTGTCGAAGCCGCGCAGGCTGATCGTCTGCGATTCTTCGTTGGCGCCGAAGGCATCGTTGGACTGCACGGATACGCCGGGCAGGCGGTCGAGGATCTTCTGGCCGCTGGTGCCCGGCGGCAGCACTTCCTTGTCGACGGCGGTGATGCGCTGCACCTGGCGGGTTTCGCCCTGGCCGATCACCGACACGGTGTCGAGGGTCTGCGCGCTGAGCGCAACGTTGGCGTCGGTGTTGGCGTCTACATCGGCGGCGTGGGCATTGGCAGCGCACAGCGCGATCGCAACCGCGATCGTCAGGGGTCGGGTAAGCATGGTGATCCGTAGCATGTGGGATGGTGACCTGCGCAGTGCAGGTGCGCGACCATCATGCGAGCGGAAGATGAAAGCATTCTTACGCGGCGCACCTCGGTTGACGACGTGCGACGAAATCCGGGAAATCGTGGCACGCGCTATTCGGTTGCCAATTGATCCATGCGGATGCGGTTGGCGAACAGCGAGAAAGCCAGCATGCCCGCCAGTCCGTTGGCGCGGCTGACCCAGTGCGGCAGCCAGCGCGGCGGGCGCAGGATGCCCTCTTCGAACAACGGCGCGAACGCGATGGCGTCGGTGAGCGACATCTTGCCGGCGAACAGCCAGCGGCACACCTGCAGGCGGTCTTCGGCCAGCATGTGGCGGAAGAAGGTATGCACCGACACCAGCCCGCGCAGGTACACGGTGTCCTTGGTGAAGGCCGCACCGCCGCTGGGCGGCACGCCGCGGAACACGCGCTGGGCCGAGGCGAAGCTCTCTTCGCTGTTCTGCCCGGCGTCGCAGAAGTAGCGGAATACCTGGATGAAATCGGCGCCCTCGCGCGCCATCGCGATCGCCTCGGTGCGCAGGCTGATGCGTTTGAGCCGTTCGATGTCGATGCTGCCGGTGATCTGCTCGGCGAACGTGGCCAGGCCTTCCTGGGTGGCGGTGACGCGCGGCGACGACAGCGCCAGACTGGGCAGGTGCGGTTGTTCGCGGCCGTTGAGCGCGGTGAGCGAGTGCACCAGGGCTTCGTGGTGGAACAGCTGTGCGCGGTCGTAGGCGCTGAAGCGCGCACTGGTGCGCAGGCGGATGCGGGTGGGGCCGGCGGCCGCCTTGGAAATCAGCTCCGGATCGAGCTGCACGGTGATGATGCGCGATTCGAAGAAGGCATCCAGGTCGCTCTGCAGCTGCAGTTGCAGCGCGGTGGCCGAGACCGGCACCTGTTCTTCCGGGGCGAGCAGTTCGTGGTCCAGTTCCTGGGCGATCTGGATGAAGTGGCGGGCTGCCTCGCGGGTGCTGGGGCCGTGACCGGGCAGCGGCTGCTCGGGCGCGCCGAACAGTTCGACGGAGTAGCGGTCGACGCCTGCGGTTCCCAGTGACTCGAGCAGACCGGCGGCCTGGTCCCAGCTGTGCGCCGAGCGCTGCACGTACAGACCGATGGGGTGGCTGGGATCGCACTGGGCGCTGATCGCGGCGAGCGCGCGTCGAGTGTCGCCGAAATCCAGGCGGGGGTAGTCCACCTGCGGCAGCACCGGCTGCCCACGCGCCACGCTGGCCAGGAACGGCGCCTGCAACGCCGCCGGCCAACTGGTCAGGCCAAGCAGCTTGATGCCGGCCACGGCCTCCACCAGCTGCGCGTCGAGCGCCGTGTGGTGGGCCACATCACGATCCACGGTCATGGGGGTGTCCATGAGGCGGACATTAGCAGGGTCCGGAACGGGGGCCCGGTTGGCTGGTCACGTGGAGCCGGCTGTCGCGCGCAGCGCGGGGGGGCGGTGGCCGCACGGAAAGCAGCCGACTGGAAGTCGGCTCTACGAGGATGCGACGCGCGGGGCCCTTGTAGAGCCGGCTTCCAGCCGGCTGTCGCGCGCAGCGCGGGGGGTTCGATGGCCGCATGGAAAGCAGCCGACTGGAAGTCGGCTCTACGGGATGCAACGCGCGGGGCCCTTGTAGAGCCGGCTTCCAGCCGGCTGTCGCGCGCAGCGCGGGGGGTCGGTGGCCGCACGGAAAGCAGCCGACTGGAAGTCGGCTCTACGAGGATGCGACGCGCGGGGCCCTTGTAGAGCCGGCTTCCAGCCGGCTGTCGCGCGCAGCGCGGGGGGTTCGATGGCCGCATGGAAAGCAGCCGACTGGAAGTCGGCTCTACGGGATGCAACGCGCGGGGCCCTTGTAGAGCCGGCTTCCAGCCGGCTGTCGCGCGCAGCGCGGGGGGTTCGATGGCCGCACGGAAAGCAGCCGACGGGCGGTCGGCTCTACCGCTTCCTGCCGGGGGGGCGCCACTGCGCGCCCTTGCCGACGTGCTTGCGCTCGATCGCCTGCTGGGCCTGGCGTACGGCCAGCTTGGCGGCGGCAGCGGCGACTTCGTCCTTCAGTTTGAAGTAGTTGAGCAGGCGCTCTTCGTCCAGGTCACCCGCGTCGATGGCAGCACGCACGGCACACCCTGGTTCGCGCTGGTGCGCGCAATCGCGGAAGCGGCACTGTGCGGCCAGGGCTTCCACGTCGGCGAAACCGCTTTCGCTGAGCGCTTCTTCGCCGGTCGGCTTGAGCTCGCGCATGCCGGGGGTGTCGATCAGGCAGGCGCCGGCCGGCAGCGGGATGAGCGCGCGGTGGGTGGTGGTGTGGCGGCCGCGCGAATCGTTGACGCGCACATCGGCGGTCTTCATCCGCTCCTCGCCCAGCAGCGTGTTGGTCAGGGTGGACTTGCCGGCTCCCGAGGAACCCACCAGCACCACGGTGCGGCCAGCGCCAAGCCACGGCAGCAGCGCCGCCGCACTGGCCGGGTCCTTGCCGTTGATCGCCAGCAGCGGAATGTCCTGCGCCGCCAGTTCCTCCAGCACGGCCAGCGCATCGTCGCTGTACTCGGTCTGGTCGGCCTTGGTCAGCACCACCACCGGCTGCGCACCGCCACCGCCGACGAGCAGCAGATAGCGCTCGATCCGGCGTGGATTGAAGTCCGCGTCCAGGCCGCAGACGATGAAGACCGTATCGATGTTGGCGGCGATCACCTGCTGGTGGTAATGCTCGCCCGCCGCACCGCGCTTGATCGCAGTACGGCGCGGCAGCAGGGCGACGATCCTGATGCCCTCCAGCAGCACCCAGTCGCCGACGGCGGCACGCTCGTGGCTGGGGAAGCGTGGGCGCTGCCACTCGGCCGGAGATTCGGTGCGGATCGCCGCATCAGGCGCATCGGCAACGACGTAGCCGGTGCGGTGCTGCTCGATCACCCGGCCCGGGCGGGCCTGCGGATGCTGGTCGAACAGGGCCTGCCAGGCGGGCAGCTCGGGGGCGCCGGCCCAGGGCCAGCCCATCGTCTGCAGGGCGCGGTAATCGGTGGTGTGGGTCATCGGGCCCATTCTAGAGGGTGCGGCCCGCCGCCGTCGCCGCCGTGGCCCCGGGCGGCACCGGCATGGCCGTCGCATGGGCCGGCAACTGCCTGCCAGCATTGGAAAACCGGCCCTGGAACGCCCGCCCTGCAACGCAACATTTCCGCTACCATGCGATTTCCAAGCCCGAACGACGGCCCAGTCATGTCCACACCTCCGCTGAAGCCGCTCGCCACCCGCGAGCGCCTGTCCGAAGTCCGCTACGAGATCCGGGGCGAACTGGCGCGGCGAGCGCGGGAGCTGGAGGCACAGGGCCGCAGGCTGATCAAGCTCAACATCGGCAACCCCGGCAACTTCGGTTTCCGCGCGCCCGAGCACCTGCAGCGGGCCATTGCCGACGACATGGGCCGTACCGATCCCTACACCCACCAGCAGGGGCTGCCCGAAGCCCGCGAGGCCATCGCCGCCGCGTACGCCCGGCGGGGCGCGCCCGATGCGCATCCGGACCGGGTGTTCGTCGGCAACGGGGTCAGCGAGCTGATCGACCTGTCGCTGCGCGCCCTGCTCAATCCCGGCGATGAAGTGCTGGTGCCCTCGCCCGACTACCCGCTGTGGTCGGCGGCCACCATCCTCAACGACGGCCGCCCGGTGTACTACCGCTGCGCGCCGGAGAACGGCTTCCAGCCGGACCCGGTGGAGATCGAATCGCTGGTGTCCTCGCGCACCCGCGCGATCGTGCTGATCAACCCCAACAATCCCAGCGGTGCCAGCTACTCCAAGGCGCTGCTGGAACGCATCGTGGCCATCGCGGCCAAACACAACCTGCTGCTGATGGTCGATGAGATCTACGACCAGATCCTGTACGACGGCGCCGAGTTCCACGCGGTGGCGCCGCTGGCCGGCGAGCATCCGTGCATCACCTTCAGTGGCCTGAGCAAGGTGCACCGCGCCTGCGGCTGGCGGGTGGGCTGGGCGATGCTGTCCGGCGCCGCCGAGCGGCTGGGCGAGTTCCGCGCGGCGATGGACCTGCTCAGTGCGCTGCGCCTGTGCGCCAATGTTCCCGGCCAGTACGCGATCGACGCGGCGGTCAACGGGCCGGACACCATCTCGGCGCTGTGCGCGCCGGGCGGCCGCCTGTATGAAACCCGCCGCGCGGTGATCGAGGCCTGCCACGCCAGCGAGCACCTGTCGCTGGTGGCCCCGGCCGGTGCGCTGTACGCCTTCCCGGCGGTGGTCGGGCCGGCCGCGCGCAGCTTCGACGACCACGATTTCGCATTGGAACTGATGAACGAGGAAGGCGTGCTGGTGGTGCCGGGCTCCAGCTTCAACGTGCCCTACCGCCACCACTTCCGCGTGACCCTGCTGCCCGAGCCGGAGGTCATGCGTGACGTCTTTGGCCGCATCGACCGTGCACTGGCGCGCCGCGCAGAGGCCAACACCAAAGTGGTGCCCCTCAAGCCACGCAGCGCGGTGGCCTGACATATGGCGATGCGTTACCTGGCGCTGGGCGATTCCTACACGATCGGCGAAGACGTTGCGGCCAGCGGCCGCTGGCCGGTACAGCTGGCCGCCGCACTGCGCGACAGCGGCATCGCGCTGGACGACCCACACATCATCGCCACCACCGGCTGGACCACCGACGAGCTTGATGCCGGCATCGATGCCGACGCGCCGCGCGGGCCGTTCGACCTGGTGAGCCTGCTGATCGGGGTCAACGACCAGTACCGCGGGCGCAGCGTGGACGACTATCGCCCGCGCTTCACCGCGCTGCTGGAGCGCGCGCTGGGCTTTGCCGGCGGCCGCCCGTCACGTGTGCTGGTGTTGTCGATCCCGGACTGGGGGGTGACCCCGTATGCCGTCGCATCCGGCCGCGACCGCGTGCAGATCGGGCAGGAACTGGACGCCTACAACACGGCGGCGGCGGCGATCTGCGCCGGGCATGGGGTGACCTTCATCGACATCACCGACCTCAGCCGCGACTTCGGTGGCGAAGCGGTGATGCTGGCCGCCGATGGCCTGCACCCGTCGGCGGCGATGTACGCGCTCTGGCACCAGCGTGCCTACCCGGTCGCACGGGTGCAGCTGGCCGACGAGGGCACCCACTGAGCACGGACGCCGCGCCACTGGCCAGGGAACAGGCCCGCCACATTGCCACCACCGCCCTGCCCGTCCCGCGCGCCGGCACCCGACCCGGGCGCTGCGCCTGCCGTCCGCCGAGCCCGGTCGTGGCCGCCAGCTGGCCGCTCGGCGCGCGCGCGCGCATACTCGCGCCCCTGACCTGTCCCGGCACGGAGCCGCCATGACCTCGCCTTCCCGGCATTCCGCGCTGGGCATCGTGGCGTTCATCACCAGCCTTTGCGGGGTGGCGTTGTTCTCCATCGCCCTTGGGCTGGGCTATCTGTTCGTGCAACGCCATGCCGAGGTCGAAGGGCTGGCGCTGGCACCCACGCTGGGCGTGCTGGGGCTGATCAGCATCGGCCTGAACGGCCTGGCTGGCCTGCTGGGCGTGGGCAGCGTGCTGCAGCACCGGCGCCGCCGCCTGTTCGGGGTGCTGGCGCTGATCCTCTCGCTGGCGGTGCTGTGCGTCTACCTCACGCTGGGCGTCTGGACCCACCACCGGTGGCAGCAACGCCCCCCGCCCGCCGTGCCGGCCGCGCATGTTCCGGCACTGCCCACCTGATACCCCTCCACCACTGAAAAGGACCTCATGGAACTCAAGCACTCCGGCCTCGGCATCGCCGCCTTCTGCCTCGCGCTGGGCTGCGCCCTGATCATGCTGCTGAGCGTGATCGGCGCCAGCGTGGCGGCAATCAACGGTGTCGAGATGAACGAGGACTCTCCGCTGTCGCTGATGGTCGGCCTGGTGATCATCTGCGCCGGTTTCGGCCAGTTGATCGCACTGGCACTGGGCGTGGCGGCGGCGTTCATGCCGGCCACCAAGAAGGTGTTCGGCATCCTGGCGATCGTGATCTCGATCGGCAGTGTGATCGGCATGGGGATGCTGGTCATCGCCGGCCTGATGATGGGCTGAACCGGCCACCGGCAGGGACGGCCCGCGCCAGGGCCGGTGGGGAATGCGATGCAACGTTTCCGGTATGGTCATGCCCCACGCTGCCATGCCGCGTAGAATAGGGGGTTCGCATATCCGGACCCGAACACCATGTCCCTCGATCCCGCCCTGCGTTCGCGCATCGAATCCATTCTCAACGCCAACCGCGTCGTGCTGTTCATGAAGGGCCAGCCGACCATGCCGCAGTGCGGCTTCTCGGCCAAGGCCGTGGGCGCGCTGCAGGACCTGGGCGTGGACTTCGCCCACGTCAACGTGCTGGCCGACGCCGAGATCCGTGAAGGGATCAAGGCCTACGGCGACTGGCCGACCATCCCGCAGCTGTACATCGACGGCGAACTGGTCGGCGGCAGCGACATCATCCTGCAGATGGCCGGCAGCGGCGAGCTGAGCAGCGTGCTCGGCCTGGCCGCCCCGGACCGCACCCCGCCGCGCATCACCGTCACCCCGGCGGCGGTGGAGATGCTGCGCGGTGCGCTGGCCGACGCCCCGGGTGCGTCCCTGCAGCTGGGCATCGACGCGCGCTTCCAGCCGAACTTCCAGCTGGCCCCGCACGATGACAACGCGATCGCCGCCGAGTCCAACGGCCTGCGCGTGCAGTTCGACCTGGCCAGCGCGCGCCGTGCCGACGGCATCACCATCGACTGGGTCGACGACATCCGGGGCCAGGGTCTGGCCATCGACAACCCCAATGCGCCCAAGCCGGTGCAGGAACTGGGCGTGCGCGACGCCGACGACCGGCTGCGTGCCGGCACTGTGACCGTGGTGGACGTGCGTCCGGCCGACGAGCGTGCGATCGCCGCGATCAACGGGCCGTTCGAAACCTTCGACGGCGACAACCGCGCCCGCCTGGAAGCCCTGCCCAAGGACACTGCGCTGGCCTTCCTGTGCCACCACGGCGGCCGCAGTGCCCAGGCCGCCGAGCAGTTCCGCGCCCTGGGGTTCACCACGGTGTACAACATCACCGGCGGCATCGACGCCTGGTCCAAGGACGTGGACAACAGCGTGCCGACCTACTGATCGGGTGCGGATCCACGCAGAAGAAAAACGCCGGCAATGCCGGCGTTTTTTTTATCCGCGGCCGTGGCACCGACCGCGTCGTGAGCGGCCCCTCAGCCGGCGAAGCCGCCTTCGGCGAGGTAATCCAGCTCCGCGGCGGTCGGCATCCGGCCCAGCACGGCGTTGCGATGCGGGAACCGGCCGAAGCGGCGGATGATGTCGCGATGCAGCTCGGCGTACTGCAGGTACTCCTTGTCACCCAGCGCATCGAACATGGCCACCGAGCGCTCCTGGTCCTGCGGATCTTCGGAGTGCTCGAACGGCAGGTAGATGAAGGCACGCAGCTTGGGGACCAGCTGCAGGTCCAGGCCCTCCTCCACCGCGCGCATGGCGTAGTGGCGGGCCAGTCCGTCGGTGGCGTACGAGTGGGCAGTGTCGCGGAAGCAGTTCCGGGGGAACTGGTCGAGCAGGATCATCAGTGCCAGCGCGCCCTCGGCGGTACCCAGCCAGTGCTCGCGGGCGCGGCGGGCAGCGGCGAAGTGTTCCTCCAGGAATGCCTGGCGGAAACGCGCGTCGAACGCGTCATCGCGCGCGAACCACTGCTGCGGCCCCGCGTCGCGCCAGAATTCCACCACTTGTGCCGCCACGTCCATTTACTGCCCCTGTAGGCGGCGCGTCCGCCGGACGCCCGCCTGTGCCATTGCCATCACTCGTCAAAGCGCAGGTGGCGGACCGACTTGCCGTTGCGCCGTATAAGCTTAAGCGCCTCGATACCGATCTGGATATGGTTTTCGACGAACTGGGAGCTCACCTTGGCGTCGGAGGCCTCGGTTTTGACCCCGTCGGGGATCATCGGCTGGTCGGACACCAGCAGCAGCGCCCCGATCGGGATGTGGTTGGCGAAGCCGGCCGCGAACAGGGTGGCAGTCTCCATGTCGATGGCCATGCAGCGCATCAGGCGCAGTTTTTCCTTGAAGGCTTCATCGTGCTCCCAGACCCGGCGGTTGGTGGTGTACACCGTCCCGGTCCAGTAGTCGTGGCCCAGGTCGCGGATCATGGTGGATACCGCACGCTGCAGGGCGAAGGCCGGCAGCGCCGGCACTTCCGGTGGCAGGTAGTCGCTGGACGTGCCCTCGCCCCGGATCGCGGCGATCGGCAGGACCAGGTCGCCGAGCTGGTTCTTGCGTTTGAGCCCGCCGCATTTGCCCAGGAACAGCACCGCCTTGGGCATCACGGCTGACAGCAGATCCATGATGATCGCGGCATTGGGGCTGCCCATGCCGAAGTTGATCAGCGTGATGCCGTCGCTGGTGACGCTGGCCATCGGCCGGTCCAGGCCCTGCACCGGCGCGCCGGTGAGCTGGGAGAACGTGTGCAGGTAGCCGGCAAAATTGGTCAGCAGCACATGCGGGCCGAACTGCTCCAGCGGGACGCCGGTGTAGCGCGGCAGCCAGTTTTCCACGATTTCCTGCTTGTTCTTCATCGAGCGCGTCCGGTCGTGCATGAGGTGCACTCGGTAATTCTCGGTGAGATCGGCCAATAAGCAAGCAACATGCGTTTGGTCACTTGGCAACGCCCCCGCCCAACGGCTAGCGTCACCCCTACGTTCACGCCGCATCGGGGACCACATGCGCACACGATTGACCGCCGGGCTGGGCCTGGCGCTGTTCTCACTGGCCGCGCCGTCGGCGCCGGCCGCCTCGCGCTTCGTGCAGGACCCGTATCCCAGCACCTACGCCCCGATCGCCTCGGCCCCGGTGCTGATCCACAACGCCACCGTGCTGACCGGCACCGGCACGCGCCTGGACAATGCCGACGTGCTGCTGCGTGATGGCCGCATTGCCGCCGTCGGCCCCGCGCTGCCGGTGCCGGCCGACGCCGTGCGCGTGGACGGCCAGGGCAAGTGGGTGACGCCGGGCATCATCGATGTGCACTCGCACCTGGGCGTGTACCCCAGCCCGGGCGTGAGCGCGCACAGTGACGGCAACGAGATGACCGCACCGGTCACCGCCAATGTGTGGGCCGAACACTCGGTCTGGCCGCAGGACCCCGGATTCGCCGCAGCGCTGGCCGGTGGCGTGACCGCGATGCAGGTGCTGCCCGGCTCGGCCAACCTGGTCGGCGGGCGCGGCGTGACCCTGAAGAATGTTCCAGCCACTACCTACCAGGCGATGAAATTCCCGGGGGCACCGTGGGGACTGAAGATGGCCTGCGGCGAGAATCCCAAGCGGGTGTACGGCGGCGGCAAGGGCGTCGCCCCTGGCACGCGCATGGGCAATGTGGCCGGCTACCGCGCGGCGTTCATCGATGCCAGCGAGTACATCGCCAAGAACACCCCGAAGAAGCCGAAGAAGAAGCGCTGGTTCAGCGGAGGGGACAAAGGGGACAGCGCCGGCGATGCCGGCGGCAAGCGCGACCTGAAACTGGATACGCTGGCCGGCGCGATCCAGGGTGACATCCGCGTGCACATCCACTGCTACCGCGCCGACGAGATGGCGACGATGCTGGATCTGTCGCACGAGTTCGGCTTCAGGATCGCGGCATTCCACCACGCGGTGGAAGCCTACAAACTATCCGACCGGCTCGCCGCCGAAGGCGTGTGCGGCGCGCTGTGGGCCGACTGGTGGGGCTTCAAGATGGAGGCCTTCGACGGCATCCAGGACAACATCGCGCTGGTGGACCGCCCTGCCAACAGTTGCGCGATCGTGCACTCCGATTCTCCCGAGGGCATCCAGCGGCTCAACCAGGAAGCGGCCAAGGCGATCGCCAACGCGCGTCGCGCAGGCATCGAGATCGCGCCCGAGCGCGCGATGATGTGGCTCACCCTCAATGCCGCGCGCTCGCTGGGCGTGGAGAAGCAGACGGGCAGTCTGGAGCCGGGCAAGATGGGCGACGTGGTGATCTGGAACGGCAGCCCCTTCAGTTCCTACGCGCTTGCAGAAAAGGTGTACATCGACGGCCACGCCGTCTACGACCGCCAGGACACGCGCCGGCAGCCGCTGTCGGACTTCATGCTCGGCCAGGAGGCACGCCCGTGAGCGCCATGAACCGCGTTGCCGCCCAGCCCTTGGGATCGCGTTGCCGGGCATGGCTCGGCACCACCGCGCTGCTGATGCTGACAGCGTTGCCGCTGCAGGCGCAGGACCTGCTCATCCGCAACGCCACGGTGCACACCGCCACTGCGCGCGGCAGCCTGACCAACACCGACGTGCTGGTCCAGGGCGGCGTGATCCGTGCGGTCGGCACCGGGCTGTCGGCACCGGCCGGGGTGCCCGTTGTCGAGGCCGGCGGCAAGCCGCTGACCCCTGCGTTGTTCGGTGGCATCACCGACATCGGCATTGACGAGGTGTCCGGCGAGTCAACCACGGTCGACAGTGCGCTCAAGCTGCCCGACCAGCCGCTGCGGCCGGAGTTCGATGTCAGCCTGGCCTACAACCCGGCCTCGGTGCTGATCCCGGTGGCGCGCCTGGACGGCATCGGCTTCACCGCACTGGGCGCCAACAGCGGTGGCGGCTTCATCGCCGGCCAGGGAGGCGTGGTCCGGCTGGATGGCAGTGCCGATCCGATCGGCCCGCTGGCCCTGTATGTCCGCCTGGGCGCCCCCGGTGCCGAGCTGACCGGCAGTTCCCGCGCCGCGCAGTGGATGCTGCTGGAACAGATGGTCAGCGAGGCGCGCGGGCGGGTCCCGGCCGACTCGCCGCATGCCCTGCTCACCCCGGCTGGCCGCGCCACGCTGGCCCGCTACCTGGCCGGCCAGGGCCGGATCGTGGTGCAGGTGGACCGTGCCGCCGACATCCGCCAACTGCTGCGCTGGGCGGCCCGCGAGAAGGTCCGGATCGCCATCGCCGGCGGCGCCGAAGCCTGGCGCCTGGCACCGCAGCTTGCCCAGGCCCGGGTGCCGGTGTTCGTCGATGCGCTGGGCAACCTGCCGACCAGCTTCGACCAGCTCGGGGCGACCCTGGACAACGCCGCACGCCTGCACGCGGCCGGCGTCGCGGTGAGCTTTGCGCAGCGCGACGACGCCTCGCACAACGCCCGCAAAATGCGCCAGCTGGCCGGCAATGCGGTCGCCAACGGCCTGCCGTGGGCCGACGGGCTGGCCGGGCTGACCCGGGTGCCGGCCCAGGTGCTGGGCGTGGGCGACCGCATCGGCACCCTCGAGCCGGGCAAGCTGGCCGACCTGGTGCTGTGGGACGGCGACCCGCTGGATGTGGGCCACTACGCCGAACAGGTCTGGCTGGGCGGCCGCGCGATGCCGATGCGCTCGCGGCAGACCGAGCTGCGCGACCGCTATCTGGCCCCGCCCACCACCGAACCGCGCGCATACTCGCGCTGACCCTGCAAGGATGTTCCGATGACCCTGCGCTGGTACTTCGATTTCGTCTCGCCGTTCTCTTACCTGCACTGGCAGAAGCTGAAAGCCCTGCCGCAGTTCGAGAAGATCACCCCGGTACCGATCGCCTTCGGCGCGGTGCTGCACCACCTGGGCAATCTGGGCCCGGCGGAGATCCCGGCCAAGCGTCGTGCCATGTACCGGCACCTGCTCTGGCAGGCCCGGCGCGAGGAAGTGACGCTGCGCTTCCCGCCCGGCCACCCGTTCAATCCGCTGGCCGCGCTGCGCCTGTGCCTGGCCGCAGGCGCCACCCCGGCGTCGATCGACATCCTGTTCAACTGGATCTGGCGCGACGGGCATGCCGGTGACAGCGCCGCCGCGCTGGCCCTGCCCGGCGCGATGCTGGACGTGGCGGACGTGGCCGCCGCCATCGGCGCGCTGGACGTGAAGGAACAGCTGCGCCGCAACACTGACGCGGCCATCGCCGCCGGAGTGTTTGGCGTGCCGACCCTGTCCATCGATGGCGAGCTGTACTGGGGCAACGACGCCCACGACCTGATGCAGGCCGTGCTGGCCGACCCGGACACGGTCCGCGGCGGTGAATGGGACCGGCTGGCCTCGCTGCCGGTGGCGGTGGAACGCAGCCGCTGAGCCGCCCCCCGCGCGATGGACCGGGCAAACCGGCGAAAATTGAGATAGCTTTCACAGTTCCGAACCAATACCGGCCTTGAGGGGGGCACAGGATGCGCATCGGAATCGTGGTCGACTCGGCGTGCGACCTGCCACCAGACTTCATCCAGCAGCACAACATCGTGCTGCTGCCCATCACCGTACGTATCGGCGAAGCGGTGCTGGCCGACCACCGCGACGAACAGGCGACCCTGAGTTTCCTGCATGCGCACGTGGCCGAGAACGGCGCGGAAGCGGAAACCATTCCGTTCAGCGTCAACCAGATCCGCGACCTGTTCCTGGGCAAGCTGGTGATCGACTACGACCATGTCTTCTGCATGACGATCACCAAGACGCGCAGCCCGATCCACGACAACGCGATGCAGGCCAGCTTCGCGATCCTCAACGACTACAAACCGGTGCGCCAGGCAGCCGGCTACAACTCGCCGTTCGCGCTGCGCGTGCTGGACACCCAGAACCTGTTCGCCGCCCAGGGCGTAACCGCGGTGGAAGCGGTGCGCCTGCGCGACAGCGGTGCCGGCGTGCAGCAGATCCGCGAGCGGCTCGAGCTGCTGGCCCACAACGTGCACGGCTACATGGTCACCCGCGACCTGTACTACATGCGTGCCCGCGCACGCCACAAGGGCGACCGCAGCGTGGGCCTGCTGAGCGCTGCGCTGGGCAGCGCGCTGGACATCAAGCCGGTGCTGCACGGATACCGCGGCGAAACCGGCCCGGTCGCCAAGATCAAGGGCTTCGACAACGCGGTGCAGAAGCTGTTCGACTTCGTCGGCCAACGGGTCAGGGCCGGGCTGATGACCCCCACCGTCTGCGTCAGCTACGGCGGCGAGCTGGCCGACCTGCAGGCCCTGCCCGGCTACGCCACGCTGCGCCAGACCTGCGAGGCGCACGGGGTGCAGTTGTTCGAGGCGGTGATGAGCCTGACCGGGATGGTCAACGTCGGCAAGGGCGCGGTCACGGTCGGCTTTGCCGATGAACCGCATACCTTCCGCGCCTGAGTCCTGCACACCGAATCCACCGGCGATCTGCGAGCCTTGGATCATTCAATGGAGGCAATCATGTCAGCGCAGTACCACATCAGCCTGCCGGACCCGTCCAAGGCCCGCGGCAACGATCCCGATCTTTCCTTCCACTCGCAGAGCGCCGCCGGCTTCGCCGAGGAGCTTCAGGACGCTTTGCGCAGCACCACGCTGTTCGAGAAGTGGCGCGCCAAGCAGCCCGACCCGGACGCCGTCGAGTCGCAATGGGGCGCCACCGATCCGGCGGCAACCGTGACCGGCTCGCAGGACGACCTGCGGATCAACCTGGTCGCCACCACCCGCATCGACAGTGACGTGTTCAAACAGCGCCTGCGCCTGCTCGCCGGGCATCACTGGGAACTGCGCGACGTGCGATGAGTCCCGCGGCGGAGGCCCGCGTGTGACCGCACGCGGAGTGCCGGCCAGCGTCCGGCGCTACCGGTCCAGGTCCTCGTCCAGCCCCGCCGCCACCTGCCCCTCCACCACCCGGTTGCGGCCCTGTCGCTTGGCTTCGTACAGCGCCGCGTCGGTGGCGGCCACCAGCTCGCCCGGGGCCGCCGTGGTGACCTTGTCCAGCTGCGCCACCCCGATGCTGATGGTCACCCCGATCTGGCAGACCGAGGCCGGCGAGTTCAGCCGCAGCCGCTCGACCGCGATGCGCATGGTCTCGGCCAAGGCCAGCACGCCCTCGCGGGATGCCGCCGGCAGCACCACCGCGAACTCCTCGCCGCCGTAGCGCGCCACCACATCGGTCGCGCGCGTGGCGCAGCCGGCCAGTGCGGCCGCCACCGCGCGCAGGCAGGCATCGCCGAGCGGATGCCCGTAGCGGTCGTTGAACACCTTGAAGTGGTCGATGTCCACCATCAGCAGCGCTATGCCCTGCCCGCTGCGCCGCGACCGGTTCCATTCGGCCTGCAGCACCTGATCGAACTGGCGGCGGTTGGCCACGCCGGTCAGGCCATCGACCCGCGCCAGCACATCCAGCCGATCCTGCTGCTCCAGCGAGCGCACCTGCATCAGCACACTGCGCAGGCCCGAGCCGAGCGTGGCGAAGGCAAAGCCGGCTACCGCCAGCATCGGGTGCGCGCGCACCAGCAGGGCCGACATCACCAGCAGCGAGATCGCCAGAATCAATGGACTGCCCGCCCGCACGCCCAACGCCAGCCGCCGCGACACCTCGACCGGGCGGACCGGCGAACGCCGCCAGGCGACCACGGCCAGCACCAGGAACGGCACGTCGATCAGCAGGTCCACCAGGCTGCCGTAACTGGTCTCGGAACCGAAGTGGTTGATGTAGGCCGCCACCACCAGATAGACGCAGGCAAACAGACTCAACGCGCCGAAAAAGGCGCGGCGCGAACGGTCTTCACTGGCCAGCCAACGCAGCAGCGCGAAGCCGGCGATGAACAGGTTCTCGATATCGAACATCCGCCGCAGGCTGTCCACCCCGGCATCGGAAGCGTCGGTGATCGTGACAAAGGAGAAGGTGTAGACGAAGAACAGATAGCCCAGGAGCAGGGCCATCGCACCATCGATCACGCTGAGAAACCACGGCGCGTGCCGCGGATGGGCCATCGCGAAGGTCAACGGCACGCCGTACAGCACGTACAGCAGCATGCTGATGCCCGGGGTGGAGTCGGCATTGCCCAGCCCCACCTCCTGGTACATGTTCATCGCCATGCCGCCGGCCCACAGCACCATGCCCACGGCCAGCGCCACCCAGCCCACCACCGCCTCGCTGCCGAGACTGCGCCGCACGCAGGCCGCCGCCGCCAGCAGGGGGGCGCCGATCAGGAACGAATATGACAGGGTCTGGGCATGCGCGGGCAGGAGCACCAGCGCCACCCCGTGGGCAACCACATATGCCGCAGACAGCCACCATGCCATGCCTGTTTCTCCCTTTGCGGCGCAGCGACCGGCGCGCCCGGCCCGCCCCGGCTGTTCCGGCCATCCCCGTTGGCCGCAGTATTGCCGATGCAAAGTGAAGACACCTCCTGCCGGCATCGGCAAGGAGGTGTCGGCAGGCAACGGACGGGAGGGACGCCCGCGCCGCCTACTTCACCGTGTAGGCGATGCGCCGGTTGGCTGCGCGACCCTCCCCGGTACGGTTGTCGGCAATCGGCTGGTTCGAGCCGTGCCCCCGCGCACTCAGGCGCCCGGCCGGCACCCCCAGGGCCACCAGCGCATCCACGACGGCCTGGGCACGTTGCCGGCTCAGCGCCAGGTTGGCGACCGGATCACCCTGGCTGTCGGTGTGCCCGCCCACGACAACGTGCGTACCGTCCGGTGCGCCTGCAAGCGCCTTGGCCGCGATCCGCAGGATCTCCCGGCTGCTGGGCGAGAGGGTCGCCGAATTGGACTCGAAGGTCATGGTGGTCTGGTTGAGCGCCGCCGTCAGATCCGCGGCGCCGTAGCCGGAGGCCAGTCCATCGAGCGCCGCCACTCCCGGATCGAACAGACCCGACAGCTCGAAACGGCTCAGTTCCCCCTGCAACAGCCGGCTCACTTCGAACCGTTGCGCCTGCTGCATCGCCGAGGTGTCCAGATCGATTCTGTCACCGCTGAAGGCCATTCGCAGGCCGTTGGCCTTCAGCCGGGGCAGCAGCTTGATCAGCGTGTCCATCCATCCCGCCGGCTGGGCGGCCGGATCGACCTGGATGTCGCCGACAACATTGCCGGTGCCGAAGGTGGTGCCGAGCGCCTCCAGCAGCCGGTGCTTCTCACTTGCGCTGGGCAGCCGGCCGGACACGTTCACCTTGCCGTCGGCCGTGCGCAGATCCAGCTGCGGCTGGGCCCGCGATGGCGTCGCCGCCACTGGCGTGGCCGCAGCGTCCGGCGTGGCCGCCGGACGCGCCTGCATCCGGCCGTTCTTTGCCTGCCAGCCGCAGTACGCCAGCCCAAGCAGGGCCAGCAAGGGCAGCAGCCATTTCCACGGGCCGGCGCGACGGGGAGGCGAAGCGTGGTGGATGGCATCCACGCGATGGACCTGCTCCGCACCGGTCACGCCGTTGATGAGCTGCTGCAGGTCGCTGGGCAAAGCGGTGGGCAGCGTACCGTCGGGCGTCACCCTGCGTACCAGCATCGGCAGCACCGTGGCCAGCGTCGCGCCGATGGCCCCGCTGCCCACGCCGGCCTTGTCGGCAAGGGCGATCATGTCGCGGTTGCCGATCACATGCTGCACCTGGCCTGCACTGACACTGCGGGGATGCAGCGCATGACCCATCCAGGAATCGAACACCTCCCCCAGACCGGCCTTGGCAAACTTGTCGCGGAACCCCTTGAGCCCACCCGGCACGGTGAATATGTAGCCGGCCACGACCGCGACCAGTTTCCGCGCGTCGCCGCCCAGTCCGGTTGCACGCGCGGCTTCGTCGATCAGACCATCGAGTAGTGACATCAATACGCCCCATGAATATGCAGAGTGATGACCTGGTCGACAGTGGATTCAGGCCGTACACCCACCATAGAAAGCGCCGCCGTGGAGAGCGCATGAATTATCTCCACCCAAATCCATCAAATAATCAATTGAGTTTATATTTTCGATAGCCCACTTAATATAAACAGCCAAAAACGTCACTGAACGTCATATTCAACCACCCTGCTGCGCAGTGGCACGACGACCGCCTCGTCCTCACACCCTCGGCGCGTGGCTGAACGCCACGATGGCCGGCCCGGCCCGAAGATGCGAAAATCCCGGGCCCTCCCCGGCGGGCGCACTGGCGCCGGCCCCATCCGCGAGATTCCGTGAAGACCCCCCAAGGCTTGCAGGCGCTGATCGACGACGGCGTGATCGATGAAGTGCTGCGTCCGCTCAAGAGCGGCAAGGAAGCAGCCGTGTACGTGGTCCGCAGTGGCGACGATGTGCGCTGCGCGAAGGTCTACAAGGACATGGCGCAACGCAGTTTCCAGCAGCGCGTGCAGTACCAGGAAGGCCGCAAGGTGCGCGGCAGCCGCGAGGCCCGTGCGGTCGGCAAGGCCAGCAGGTACGGCCGCAAGCAGCAGGAAACCGCCTGGAAGAACACCGAGGTGGACGCGCTTTACCAGCTGCGCGATGCCGGCGTGCGCGTGCCCGAGCCGCATGGCTATTTCCACGGCGTGCTGGTAATGGAACTGGTCACCGATGCCGACGGCTTCTCCGCGGCCCGCCTGGGCGAGGTGGAACTGGAAGCCGACCAGGCCCGCGAGTTCCATCGCGTGCTGGTACGCCAGGTGGTGCGGATGCTGTGCTGCGGCCTCATCCACGGCGATCTGTCGCCGTACAACGTGCTGGTCGGGCCGGATGGCCCGGTGGTGATCGACTTCCCGCAGGTGGTCAACGCCGGTGGCAACAATGCCGCGCGCAGCATGCTGCTGCGTGACGTCAACAACCTTACCGCGTACCTCGGCCGCTTCGCTCCGGAACTGCTCGATACTTGGTACGGCGAGGAGATGTGGGCGCTGTTCGAGGCCGGTGACCTGCTGCCGGACAGCGAACTGACCGGCACCTTCGTCCACGACGAATCCACCATCGACCTGGACAGCGTCCGTCACGCGATCAACGATGCGCGCGAGGAAGCCCTGATCCGCCAGCAGGGCCGCGAGGCGGCGGAAGAAGACGACCTGTGATCCTGCCGCCGATCCTCAGGCGTGCAGTGCCTGGGCGTGATGCGCGATGTGCTCGCCGATGAAACTGGCGATGAAGTAGTAGCTGTGGTCGTAGCCGGGCTGCAGGCGCAACTGCAGCGGATGGCCTGCCGCCGTGCAGGCCGCCTGCAGCCACTGCGGCTGCAACTGGGTGTCGAGGAACTCGTCGCCGCCGCCCTGGTCGACCAGCAGCGGCAGGCGTTCGCTGGCCGTGGCCACCAGTTCGCTGGCATCCCAGGCCGCCCAGCCCGCACGGTCTTCGCCCAGGTACGCGGCGAAGGCCTTCTGCCCCCACGGCACCCGTGTGGGCGCGACGATCGGCGAGAAGGCCGACACGCTGCGGTAGCGGCCCGGATTGCGCAGCGCGATCACCAGCGCGCCGTGGCCACCCATCGAATGCCCGCTGATCCCGCGCGCCGCCGTCGCTGGCAGGTGCGCCTCGACCAGCGCCGGCAGCTCGTCCACGATGTAGTCGTACATCCGGTAGTGCGTGGCCCACGGCTGCTCGGTGGCATTGAGGTAGAAACCGGCGCCCTTGCCCAGGTCGTAGCCGTCCGCATCGGGGACGTCATCGCCGCGCGGGCTCGTGTCCGGCGCCACCAGGATCACCCCGTGCTCGGCGGCATAGCGCTGCGCACCGGCCTTGGTGATGAAGTTCTGCTCGGTGCAGGTCAATCCGCTCAGCCAGTACAGCACCGGCAGCCGACGCGAGGCGGCCTGCGGCGGCAGATAGACCGCGAATGTCATCTCGCAGCCCAGCACCTGCGAGCGGTGCCGGTACACGTCCTGCCAACCGCCGGAAGCGGCGCGGTGTTCAATGCGTTCCATGATGTTTCCCCCGCGGGCGGCGCGCGGTTGCCACGCCGCCCGGCATGATCAGTAGTGGACCACCGAGCGGATCGACTTGCCTTCGTGCATCAGGTCGAATGCCTCGTTGATCTGCTCCAGGCCCATCGTGTGGGTAACGAACGGCGCCAGTTCGATGTCGCCCTTCATGGCATCCTCGACCATGCCCGGCAGCTGGCTGCGGCCCTTGACGCCGCCGAAGGCGGTGCCCTTCCAGGAACGGCCGGTGACCAGCTGGAACGGACGGGTGGAGATCTCCTGGCCCGACCCGGCCACGCCGATGATCACCGACTGGCCCCAGCCGCGGTGCGCGCATTCCAGCGCGGCGCGCATCACGTTGACGTTGCCGATGCACTCGAAGGTGTGGTCCACGCCCCACGTGGTCATCTCGACGATGACCTGCTGGATCGGCTTGTCGTGATCCTTCGGGTTGACGCAGTCGGTGGCACCAAACTGCCGCGCCAATGCGAACTTGGACGGGTTGGTGTCGATCGCGAAGATGCGACCGGCCTTGGCCTGGCGCGCCCCCTGGATCACCGCCAGGCCGATGCCGCCGAGGCCGAACACGGCCACGCTGTCGCCTTCCTGGACCTTGGCGGTGTTGTGCACCGCGCCGATGCCGGTGGTGACGCCGCACCCGAGCAGGCAAACATGTTCCGGGTTGGCGTCCGGGTTGATCCTGGCCAGCGAGACTTCGGCCACCACGGTGTACTCGCTGAAGGTCGAGCAGCCCATGTAGTGATAGATCGGCTCGCCGTTGTACGAGAAGCGGGTGGTGCCGTCGGGCATCACGCCCTTGCCCTGGGTGGCGCGCACGGCGACGCACAGATTGGTCTTGCCCGACGTGCAGAACAGGCACTGGCCGCACTCGGCGGTGTACAGCGGAATCACGTGGTCGCCCGGCTTGACGCTGGTGACGCCCTCGCCCACTTCCACCACGATGCCGGCGCCTTCGTGGCCGAGCACGGCCGGGAACAGGCCTTCAGGATCATCACCGGAGAGCGTGAAGGCGTCAGTGTGGCAGACGCCGGTGTGGGTGATCCGCACCAGCACTTCGCCCTTCTGCGGCGGAGCGACATCGATCTCGACGATCTTGAGCGGTTCGCCAGCGGCGAAGGCAACGGCAGCACGGGATTTCATCGGGAACTCTCCAGGACGGGAAACGGGTCGGGACAGGGCGCGGTCGCCCGCGCTTACTTCAGGTAGGACCGGATCAGCACGCTCATTTCGCGCACGCGTGCCTCGCGCTGCGCGTCGGACTGCGCCGGCTGACCAAACTCTTCACGCAGGTGCGCCTCCATCACTTCGGACATCAGCCCGTTGACGGCGCCGCGGATGGACGCGATCTGCTGCAGCACCGGGCTGCAGTCCGCGCCGCCCTCCAGCGCGCGCTCCAGCGCATCGCACTGGCCGCGGATGCGGCGCACGCGGGCCAGGACGCGCTTCTTCTCCTGTGGCGAATGCGGCATGGACGCGACCTCGGAACTATAGTGGGGGTGAGTATACACGAGCGATCTCCTCAGGTTTCGTCCGGGGCCCTTCCGTGCCGGCTGAACGGGGTTGTCCGGCCATCCCTGCCCAGCAGTTCCACCGTATAGCCGGGCACCGGCATGCCGGGCACCTCCATCCCGGGCGATCCGGCCGGCATGCCCGGCAGCAGCAGGCCACGCGCGAGCAGGCGTTCGCGCAGCAGGCGCTGGATATCGGTGGCGGGGATATGCCCCTCGACGATATAGGGCCCCACTTCCGCGGTGTGGCAGGCGGCCTTGTCCAGCGGCACGCCCAGGCGCTGCTTGACCGTCATCAGGTCGTCGGTATCGCGCACCTCCACGCTGAAGCCGGCGCGCCGCACATGGTCGACCCAGATGCCGCAGCACCCGCAACTGGCACTCTTGTGCACCACCATGTGCCCCGCCGGGGATACCGGCGCCGCAGCGGACTGCGCATCGGCAGCGGCGGGTGCTGCGGTGGTCGGCGCGGGCGGCTGCGCGCATGCGGCCAGGGCCAGGCTGGCGCCAGCGAAGGCAACAAGACGAAGAAGGCGGAGGTGCTGCATGCGAAGAGTCCTTGCGGTATCCGTGGGCCACGGCGGTTCCGCAATCTAGGAAGCGGCGCCCGTCGCGGCGATGACGCGCGCATTACATCCTCGTAATGCGCGGGTCATCCTGCCGTGCGGTCGCTGTCATACAGTAGCCGGCGCAGGTGTACACGACGCGGTCGTGCCCAGGAAGGATGCAGGCGGGCCAACGAATGAAACTGCTGGTGGTCGAGGACGAACCCAAGACCGGCGAGTACCTGCGCCAGGGGCTGAGCGAAGCGGGCTTCGTGGTGGACCACGCGCGCAACGGGCTGGATGGACATCATCTGGCGATGACCGGAGCGTACGATCTGATCGTGCTCGATGTGATGCTGCCGGACGTGAGCGGCTGGCACATCGTGCAGGCGCTGCGTGCTGCCGGGCGCACCACGCCGGTGCTGTTCCTGACCGCGCGCGACAGCGTCGGCGACCGGGTCAAGGGCCTGGAGCTGGGCGCGGACGACTACCTGGTCAAACCGTTCGCCTTCGTTGAACTGCTGGCGCGGCTGCGCACGCTGCTGCGCCGTGGCCACCTGCACCCGCAGCAGGACCGCCTGCAGGTTGCCGATCTGGTGCTCGACCTGCCGCGCCGTCGCGCCACCCGCGCCGGCCAGCGGCTGGTGCTCACCCACAAGGAATTCACCCTGCTGGAACTGCTGGTGCGCCGGCGCAACGAGGTACTGCCCCGCTCGCTGATCGCCTCGCAGGTATGGGACATGAATTTCGACAGCGACACCAACGTCATCGACGTGGCCATCCGCCGGTTGCGCGCCAAGATGGATGACGGTTTCGAACGCAAGCTGATCGTCACCGTGCGCGGCATGGGGTATGTGCTCGATGCCGGCGACGCCGACCCACCGGCATGAGGCCGCTATCGCTTACCGCGCGCCTGACCGTGCTGTTCGCCGCGGTCTCCACCGTGGTGCTGGCCGGCCTGGGCGCGCTGATCCTCTCCACCGTGCAGCAGCATTTCGTGCAGCAGGACGACCGTTACCTGGACAACAAGGTGCGGCTGATCGCGTCCATCGTCGCCGATGCCCCGCCCGACCAGGCCGGGGTGCGCCTGGCCGAGGCGCTGGACCACCAGGCCGGCTTCAGCGCCGAGGTGCTGCGCGGCGATGGCAGCCTGCTGTACCGCTCGGCCGGCGCCGCACTGCCGGCTCCCACCAGCGTCGCGCGGGCCTGGCACCGCGACGCGCAGGGACGCGACCACCGGCTGCGCCATGTGCGCACCACCGCCGATCCCGCACACGGCCCGCTGCAGATCACCGTGCTGCTGGACACCGCACCGCATACCCGCTTCCTGCAGGACTTCACCGGCCGCCTGGCGCTGTACGTGGCGGCCTCGGCGCTGCTGATCGGCCTGCTCGGCTGGCTTGCGGCACGGCGTGGCCTGGCGCCCCTGCGCGCGATGGCCGCGCGTGCCCGCGAGGTCACCGCCGAGCGCCTGGACCAGCGCATGCCGCTGCAGCCGGCGCCGCCGGAGATCGCCGAACTGGCTGCCCATCTCGATGCGATGCTGGCGCGTCTGCAGGCCGACTTCCAGCGCCTGAGCGAGCTGTCCTCGGACATCGCGCACGAACTGCGCACGCCGATCACCAACCTGCTCACCCAGACCGAAGTGGCGCTGGCGCGGCCACGCAGCGCGGCCGAGTACCAGGATGTGCTGCTGTCCAACGCGGAAGAACTGCAGCGCCTGAGCCGGATGATCGGCGACATGCTGTTCCTGGCGCGCACCGAGCACGGCGGCGGGCTGCCCGAGGCCGGCACGGTGGTGCTGGAGCGGGAGGTGACCGAACTGTTCGATTTCTACGACGCGCTCGCCGAGGAACGCGGCATCACGCTGGCGCTGCACGGCCAGGGCAAGGTGCGCGGCGACCGGCTGATGCTGCGCCGCGCGCTCGGCAACCTGCTGTCCAATGCACTGCGCCATACCCCGCGCGGCGCCACCATCGCGGTGACGGTGGCAGACACGGCGGGGGCCACCGAGGTGACCGTGCGCAATCCCGGCCCGCCCATTCCGGCCGATGCCCTGCCCCATCTGTTCGAACGCTTCTTCCGTGCCGAGCGTTCGCGCACCCGCGGCGACGCCGATGGCGCCGGGCTTGGGCTGGCGATCACACGCGCGATCATGCTGGCCCACGGCGGCACCCTGTGCGTGGCCTCCGGGCCGGCGGCGACCTGTTTCACGCTGCGCTTTGGCGCGTGACACAATCGATCCGGACCACCTCCGTCCAGGCCGGGCGCATCGCCCGCACTCGCCGCCAAGGACACCGCATGCGCTTTCTGGTCAACATCGACGTGGACAACCTCGAACACGGCATCGCCTTCTACACCCGCGCATTCGGCCTGCACCCGGGCCGCCGCTTCGGCGCCGATGGCGTGGAGCTGCTGGGCGGCCCCGCGCCGGTCTACCTGCTGGCCAAGCCCGCCGGCAGCGCGTCCACGCCGCAGGTGCGCGACCGCCGGGACTATCGCCGGCACTGGACGCCGCTGCACCTGGACTGGGTCGTGGATGACGTGGACGCCGCGCTCACACGCGCCGTACAGGCGGGCGCGCGCGTCGAGCAGGCACCGGCCACGCATGCATGGGGCCGGATCGCGCTGCTGGCCGATCCCTTCGGGCACGGCTTCTGCCTGCTGCAGTTCCTGGGCGACGGTTACGACGCGATCAGCACCGGCTGACGCCGCGCTGCGGTGATTACAGCCCGATGCGGTGAACGTGGAGCGCGGTGATCGCGCCGTTGCGGCTCTGCAGGCTGATCCGCAGCTGCACCTGCAGCGGCGTGCGCTCGCCACCGCGCTTGACCAGCAGGCCGTGCAGCGTGGCCTGGTAACGGCAGTCCAGTTGATGCTCGCCGCCGTGCACTGGTGGAAGCCCAACCCACGCAGACAGGCGTCGGACGCCAGACAGGCGGTACTGTCCGGCCGGGTGTGAAGCCATTCCCGGAGATCCCCGGCCAGCGCGGCTTCTGGATTCATCCACTGCCGCGACAGGTGCCGCGCCAGGGGCGAGTCGCCCAGCGCCTTGACGTCCACGCTGATGCCCGGGCCATCGGAGCAGCCCGCAGCCGCCAGCAGACCGATGGTGATCAGCACGCCGGCCAGCACGCTGCCAGGCCGTTGCCGGAGGCGGCCCATCCGTGGCGCTGCACGCGTCTGTCGCATCACGTCCCTGCCCTGCTGTTGGCCCGGCCCCGGGCGCCCTGGCGGATCATGTCGAGTGCCCGCGGGAGACGTCAACACGGCCTGCCGCACGCGCATCGGCGCGCGGCAGGCCCGGACCGCACTGCTTATGGGGTCGCGGCGGGAGCAGCGGGCACGGGCGGTGCAGCCGGTGCTGCAGCGGTCGCGTCCGGGGTGATCCGCCAGATCGTGTTGGCCAGGTCATCGGCCACGATCAGCGCGCCGCGCGGGTCCAGTGTGACGCCGACGGGACGCCCGCGAGTCAGCCCATCGTCGCCGTGGAAGCCGGTCGCAACGTCGATCGGATCGCCTGCCGGACGACCCTCGCGGAACGGCACGAACACCACCTTGTAGCCGACCGGTGGGTTGCGGTTCCAGCTGCCGTGCTCGCCCACGAACACGCCGTCGGCGAAGCGCGCGCCCATTGCCGGCGACGAGAACGCCACGCCGAGCGCGGCCACATGCGAGCCCAGCGCGTAATCGGGCACCAGCGCCGAGGCAACCTTGGCCGGGTCCTGCGGCATCACCCGCCGATCCGGGTGTTTGCCCCAGTAACTGTAGGGCCACCCGTAGAAGCCGCCATCGCGCACCGAGGTAAGGTAGTCCGGCACCAGGTTCGGGCCGATCTCGTCGCGCTCGTTGACCACCGCCCACAGCGCACCGGTACCAGGCTGGATGGCCAACGCGGTTGGATTGCGCAGGCCGGTAGCGTAGTCGCGATGCGCGCCGGTGGCGACGTCCACCTGCCAGACGCGGGCACGGTCCACCTCCACTGCCATGCCGCGCTCGGTGATGTTGCTGTTGGAGCCGATGCCCACGTACAGGTAACGGCCGTCGGCACTGGCGGCCAGCGACTTGGTCCAGTGATGGTTGATCGCCGACGGCAGTGTGGTCAGCGTGACCGGCGCGCCGCTCGCGCGGGTCTGGCCCGGCTGGTAGTCGAAGCGCACCAGCGCATCCTGGTTGGCCACGTACAGCGCATTGCCGATCAGCGCCAACCCGTAGGGCGCATTGAGCGTGTCGGCAAACACGGTCTTCAGTTCATAGATGCCGTCGCCATCGGCATCGCGCAGCAGGGTCAGGCGGTTGCCGCCCTTGACCGCCGTGTTGCCCTTGGCCTTGATGCGGCCGGCGATCACGTCCTTGGGCTTGAGATTGGGTGCGCTGCCACCGCGTCCCTCGGCCACCAGAATGTCGCCGTTGGGCAGGACCAGGGTCTGCCGCGGGATCGCCAGGTCGGTGGCGATCGCGGTGATGCGATACCCGTCCGGCACGGTTGGCACCCGGTCGCCCCAGGTCGCCGGCTTGGCGATGGTCATGTCCGGCATCAGCCCCCGGTGCGGTGCCGGCAGCTCGGGCGCGTTGCCGTACTGGTACATCTGCGGTGCCTGGCCGCAGGCGGCCAGCGTGGCGGCCAGGACCGATACGGCGATGACGCGGGCGACAGGACGGTTCATCGCACACCTCCCACGCGCAGGCTGGCAAACCCGATCCAGGCTGCCACCAGTGCCAGCACGGTCGCCACGGCCGACAGCAGCAGTGCGGTCGGCATGATGGCCCACGCGTCGCGTGCGTGATGCAGGGCGTTGATGAACCCCACGATCCACGTGGCGACCAGTACCAGCAGGTAACCCAGCCGGCGGCGGCCACGGGCCACGCCGACAACCGCACACAACAGTGCGAGGGTGGCCATCACCATCGCGCCGATCAGCAGCCAGGACGCGAAGTTGCTCCACTGGATCTCGTAGGTGCTCCAGTAGGCGTAGTCGGCCAGCAGCGCACCGAGAAACAGCGGCAGCACGCCGCCGAGCACGGCGGCGTGGAGCGGATGGATGGACCAGACAGGGGGCCGGATGGCAGACGATGCCATGACACTCTCCTCAACGACGGGGGCAGGAATGTCGCCATGCTGCCACCCGCCTGTGTGGAGCTTGTGAGCGTCGGTGCGCTACTGCAGCTTGCCATCCCTGGAGGTATCGCCGCCTTGCGTGATCACCCGCGTCGTGATCTGGTCGGCCGCCGCATCGCTGCGCGACAGCTCCAGGCGGCCTTCCTCGCCCTTGGAGAACAGGCCGGCAGAGAACTGCCCGGCGTTGGAGATGGTGACGATCATCGCCGACCCGTCCGGCCCCACTTTGATGCCCGCACGATCGCGCATCCTGTGGCCTACGCCATGCGGCGCATCCAGGGCAACGGCGGCACTGCCATCGGCCATCGTACCGATGCCGCCGCGCTCGTGACCGGTGATGTCGTAGATGGTCAGGCCCGCCGCGCGCGCATTGCGCCTGTGGTCGGCGGGGTCTTCGGCGATCTGCACGCGGGTGCGTCCCTCGCTGTCCACCACGGTGAGCTTGTGCGTGCGGATTTCCGGCACGATCGGCGCCTCCGGCTGCGCCACCGTGGTACCGATCAGCGCCAGTGATGCGCCCAGCGCGAACATGGTCGCGGCCATCATGCGTCCGCGGCGGGCGTTGCGTTCCAACGTCGCCACACGCTGGCGAAGGTCCTGGTCGGGGTTCTGGTTCTGCATCGTATCCTCCTTGTCATGGCGTGTTGCCGATCCATGCGGCGCACTGCGTCACGGCGACGCTGCACGGGGTTCGATCGCAGCGTAGTACCGCGCGCCGGGCACGGCCCAGTGACGTAAGTCGCCATGAAGAAGGTCACGCCGCCGCGCGGCGCGCGCCTCACACCGGCTCGCGCAGCATGTCCACGAACGCGCGCAACGCCGAGGACATCTGCCGCTGGCGCGGGTAATACAGCACGAAGCCGGGAAACGGCTCGCTCCAGTCTTCCAGTACGGCCACCAGCCGGCCGTCGTCCAGATACGGCCGCGCGGCGTCTTCTAGCACGTAGGCCAAGCCCAGTCCGTCCAGCACCGCCTGCAGCACCGTGTGCTGGTCACCGAGCGTGAGCCGGCCCGGCACGTCGATCTCCAGCGCCTGGCCATCGCGATCGAACTGCCACTTGTACAGATGGCCACTGGCGAAGCGGAAGCGCACGCATTCGTGGTTGGCCAGATCACGCGGATGCTGCGGCGTCGGGCGGTCCTGCAGATACGCGGGTGCGCCGACGATCAGGCCACGCAGCGGCGGCCCGAGCGGCACCGCCACCATGTCTTCGGGAACGAACTCGTGCAGCCGCACGCCGGCGTCGAAGCCGCTGGCGACGATATCGACCAGCCCGTCGTCCTGCGCCAGCTCGATGCGCACGTCCGGATGGCCACGCAGGAAGCGGGCCAGACGCGGGCCCAGCTGGGTATGCACGGCAGCGCGGGTGGCGTTGATGCGCAGCAGGCCCGCCGGTGCGGCGCGGAAGTGGTTCATCTCCTCCAGCGCGTCATGAACCTGACCGAGCGCGGGCTGCAGGCGCTCGAGCAGGCGTTGGCCGGCCTCGGTGAGGGCCACGCTGCGGGTCGTGCGATGGAACAGACCGACCCCCAGGCGCTCTTCCAGCGCGCGGATCGCATAGCTGACCGCCGAGGTGGACAGGGCCAGTTCGGCCCCCGCACGGCGGAAGCTGCGGTGCCGCGCCACGGCGGCGAACGCGGCCAGGTGGGTGAGGTTGTCAGTGACCATGATTATCCAGTCTGACTTGATGAATCATGCCGATATCCTGACTGCCTGTGCACTGCGTCGGGGCGTATTGTAAAGCGCCTTTCTACAAACCTGCCAAGGATTCCCCATGTCCCTCGCCCACGGTTATGCCGTTCACGACCAGACTGCCCCGCTGGTCCCGTTCTCGTTCGAGCGCCGCGCGGTCGGCCCGGACGATGTCCGCATCCAGATCCTGTACAGCGGCATCTGCCACTCCGACCTGCACCAGGCGCGTGACGATTGGGGTGGCTCGATTTTCCCGATGGTGCCGGGCCACGAGATCATCGGCCGGGTCACCGAGGTCGGTGCCAACGTCACCCGCTTCAAGGTCGGCGACCACGCCGGCGTGGGCTGCATGGTCGATTCGTGCCGCCACTGCGATGCCTGCGACCAGGACCTGGAGCAGTACTGCCAGAAGGGTGCCACGTTCACCTACAACAGCACCGAGCGCGACAGCGGCCAGCCGACGTTCGGCGGCTACTCCGATCACATCGTGGTCGAGCAGCGCTTCGTGGTGAAGGTGTCCGACAGGCTGGACCTGAAGGCCGCCGCGCCGCTGCTGTGCGCCGGTATCACCACGTATTCGCCGCTGCGCCATTGGAAGGTCGGGCCCGGCCAGAAGGTCGGCGTGATCGGCCTGGGCGGGCTGGGCCACATGGGCGTGAAGTTCGCCAAGGCGATGGGCGCCACCGTGGTGATGATCACCACCACGCCGGAAAAGGGCGCCGACGCCAAGCGCCTCGGTGCCGATGAGGTGCTGGTGTCGCGCGATCCGGCGCAGATGAAGGCGCATGCCGGCAGCTTCGACTTCCTGCTCAACACCATTCCGGTGAGCCACGACACCAACCCGTACATGTCCCTGCTCAAGCGCGATGCGACCATGTGCCTGGTCGGCGTGCTGACCGAACTGGATCCGCCGCTGATGGGCGCGTCCATGATGTTCGGTCGCAAGCACATCACCGGCTCGGCGATCGGCGGCATGGCCGAGACGCAGGAAATGATGGACTTCTGCGCCGAGCACGGCATCGTCAGCGACGTGGAAGTGATCGACATCAAGACCGTCAACGAGGCGTGGGAGCGCATGGCGCGCAACGATGTGCGCTACCGCTTCGTGATCGACATGGCCACGCTTGGCGCACAGGCCGCCTGAACACGGTCTGCGCCGGACGCTCCTGCAGCGTCCGGCGCGGCACGGGCGCGCCCGTACAATGCGCGCATCGTCCAAGCGGTGCGCGCGCCATGAATGTGTATGTTCTGCTGGGCCTGGCGATTGTGTTCGAAGTGATCGCCACCAGCCTGCTCAAGGCCTCCGATGGCTTCACCCGGGTGTGGCCCTCGCTGGGCACCGTGGTCGGCTATGCCGCCGCGTTCTATCTGCTCGCACTCACGCTCAAATCCATTCCCACCGGGATCGCCTACGCGATCTGGTCCGGTGCGGGCATCGTGCTGATCTCGCTGATCGGCTGGGCGGTGTTCAAGCAGAAACTGGATGCACCGGCGCTGATCGGCATGGGTCTGATCGTGGCCGGCGTGGCGGTGATCAATCTGTTCTCGAAAGCGTCCGCCCATTGAGACAGGCGTACCGACCCACGGTCGGTACCCCTGCCCTGACGGTGGTCAGTAAGCGAACTGTTTGAAGACCGGGTCGATGCTGCCCTTCCACGCGCCGTGGAACAGCGCCAGCTTGCGGTCGGCCGGCGTCAGGCCGGTATCGACGATTTCCTGCAGTACGTCCAGGAAGTGGCTTTCGTCCTGGCCATCGGCGTTGCGTGCGGCACGGCGCTGCAGCCCGGCCACGGCGATCTTCACCGCTTCGCGCGCCAGGTCGCGCACGGTACCGCCGCGGAACGGCAGCTTCAACGCATGGCGCGGCACGCCGTCGCGCAGCGCGTGGCGCTCGGCCAGGCTGAAATCGCGCACCAGATCCCAGGCTGCATCCAGTGCGGCATCGTCGTAGAGCAGCCCGACCCAGAACGCCGGCAGCGCGCACAGGCGGTTCCACGGGCCGCCATCGGCACCCCGCATTTCCAGGTACTTCTTCAGGCGCACTTCCGGGAAAGCGGTGGTCATGTGATCGGACCAGTCGCGCAGCGTCGGCAGCTGGCCCGGCAGCACCGGCAGCTTGCCGACCATGAAATCGCGGAAGCTCTGGCCGCTGGCGTCGTGGTACGTGCCATCACGGTAGGAGAAGTACATCGGCACGTCGAGCAGGTAGTCCACATACCGCTCGTAGCCGAAACCGTCTTCGAATACGAAGTCGAGCATGCCGGTGCGGTCGGCATCGGTATCGGTCCAGATGTGCGAGCGGTAGCTCTGGTAGCCGTTCGGCTGGCCTTCGGTAAACGGCGAGTCGGCGAACAGGGCGGTGGCGATCGGCTGCAGTGCCAGCGACACGCGGAACTTCTTCACCATGTCCGCTTCGGTGGCGTAGTCCAGATTGACCTGCACCGTGCAGGTGCGGGTCATCATGTCCAGGCCGAGCGAGCCGACCTTGGGCATGTAGTCGCGCATGATCCGGTAGCGTCCCTTGGGCATCCACGGCATCTCGTCACGCCGCCATTTCGGCTGGAAGCCCATGCCCAGGAAACCCAGCTGCAGCTCGCCGGCCACCTGGGCCACTTCGTTGAGGTGGGTGCCGGTTTCCACGCACGTCTGGTGGATGGTCTCCAGCGCCGCGCCGGACAACTCCAGCTGGCCGGCCGGTTCCAGCGTCACCGAGGCGTTGTCGCGCAGCAGTGCAATGGTGCGGCCGCCTTCCTGCACCGGTGCCCAGCCGAAGCGGGTCAAGCCGTTGAGCAGGGCCTCGATGCCGCGGTCGCCGTCAAAGGTCGGCGGGCGCAGGTCGTCCAGGCGGAAGCCGAACTTCTCGTGTTCGGTGCCGATGCGCCACTGCGCCTTGGGCTTCTCGCCGGAGGCCAGCGTGGCGACCAGTTCATTTCGGTCGGTAATCGGCGTCTCGGCGACGTGGCTGGGGCTCGACAAGGGGAGGCTCGCAGTATTCTGGTCAGGGCGGGGATGTGGGGACCACGCCCCGGCATCGCAAGGGCGCACTATATCGTGGCGTTCCCCACCGTCGTGTCACCGTGACGGTTTTCAGCATCCCACCGGGAAGGACTTGACGCTGCTGCGAGTCATTCCGCCATCCCCGTCCTGCCCGCCCTAGACTGTGGGCATGAACAGAGCCCGCCATCAGGAAGTTCACCGCTCCGACCGCGCCGGTTGGCTGCGCGCAGCCGTGCTGGGCGCCAACGACGGCATCGTCTCGGTGGCCGGGCTGGTGGTCGGTATCGCCGCCAGCGGCGCATCGGCCACCACCGTGCTGGCCACCGGCATCGCCGGCACCGTGGCCGGAGCGATGTCGATGGCGGCTGGCGAGTATGTGTCGGTGCAGTCCCAAGCCGATACCGAACAGGCCGACCTGCTGGTGGAGAAGCGCGAACTGCGTGACGACCCGCACAGCGAACTGCAGGAGCTGGCCGCGATCTACCGGCATCGTGGACTCACTGCCGAGCTGGCCCACGAGGTCGCGGTGCAGCTCACCGCGCACGACGCACTGGGTGCGCACGCGCGCGACGAGCTGGGCATCACCGAGGAACTGCGCGCCCGGCCGATACAGGCGGCACTGGCATCGGCCGGCGCGTTCGCCGTTGGCGCCGCGCTGCCGGTGGTGACCGCGCTGCTCGCCCCGCACGCGCTGGTGGCCCAGATCACCACCGCCGTCACCTTGGTCGGCCTGGGCCTGACCGGTGCCATCGCCGCACGCGTTGGTGGCGCACGCCCCCTGCGCGGCGCGCTGCGCGTGATGTTCTGGGGCGCGCTGGCAATGGCGGCGGCCGCAGCGATCGGCCGGTTGTTCGATACTGCCCTGTAATGGACACCCGCACGCCCCCCGCTTCCCTGCTGGCCGAGATGGCAAGCCTGGCCGACTGCCAACGCGCCGGCGGCTATGCCTGCATCACCGCGCGCCGCGAACATGGGGCCTCGTCGGTGGACATTCCGCAGCCGCAGTTCGCGATTCTGCTGCAGGGGCGCAAACAGGTATCCACCGCGCAGCAGTCGCTGGTGCTGGCACCGGGCGATCTGTTCCTGATCACCCGGCGCTGCCGCATCGACGTGGTGAACATCCCCGATCCGGCGTCCGGCCTGTACCTCAGCGCGATCGTGCCGCTGTGCGGTGAAGCGCTGTCGGCCGCGCGGGTGCTGTGGAACGAGCCGCTGCCGGAGGCCGGCGACGCGCTGGCGCGCCTGCCGCTCGACGCGCATGCCGACCACCTGCGGCAGTGGCGCCACGCGCTGGAACAGGGGCGGTACACCGAGGCGCGGCTGGCCCTGGCATCGCTGGTGGTGGCCTTCTGCCGCCGCGGACATGGCAGCCTGCTGGTGCCACCCGAGCCGAGCCTGGGCGAGCGCATCCGCGACCTGATTGCCGCACAGCCCGAACGCGACTGGCAATCACGCGATTTCGAGCAGCAGCTTGGACTGAGCGGCGCCACACTGCGCCGGCGTCTGGCCAGCGAACGCGCCAGCGTGCGCGAGCTGATCACCGACGCACGCCTGGCCCACGCGATGAACCTGCTCTACACCACGCGCCTGCCATTGAAGACCGTGGCCGCACGCGTGGGCTACCGCTCGCTGGGCAGCTTCAGCAGGCGCTTCGCCGCGCGTTACGGCCTGGAGCCGGCCGCGATCGGCAACAGCTGAGCGATCGCGAGCGGATCGCGCCGCATTCTGAGCGGAACGCGGAGCGGCCGGCGCGCAGCATGGACGTCCCGCGGCGCTGCCGCTCTGTCTGGACACCTGCATGCCCTTCCTCCGCGTTCGCCCGCTCGTCGCCGCACTGGTGCTGGCCGCCGTTGCCGGTCCCGCCTTCGCCACCACGTCCCACCTGCCGCGCACCCAGGTGCCGGGCGTCTATCACCAGCAGATCGGGACGCTGCAGGTCACCGCGCTGTTCGACGGCACTGTCGCACTGGGCCGCGAAGAACTGGTGGGCATCGCCCCCGGCGCGGTCACCCGCCTGCTCGACCATCGGTATGTGCCCGAGGATGGCAAGGGCCTGCAGACGGCGGTCAACGCCTACCTGGTCCAGCGCGGCAACCACCTCACCCTGGTCGACACCGGCACCGCGCAGTGCTTCGGCCCCGGGCTGGGCCAGGTGCTGGGCAACCTGCGCGCCGCCGGCTACGACCCGGCCGAGGTGGACGACGTCCTGCTCACCCACGCCCACCCGGACCATCTATGCGGCCTGCTGGATGCGCAGGGCGGCACTGCCTATCCCAACGCCACGGTCTGGCTGTCGGCCGCCGATGCCGGCTACTGGCTGGACCCGGCCAGCGAAGCCAGCGCACCGCAGGGCGTCCGCTTCGCCTTCGCACTGGCACGCAAGGCGGCAGCACCGTATGAGGCAGCGGGAAAACTGCGTCGTTTCCGGGCCGGGCAGGCGCTGCCGGCCGGGGTCAGCGCGCTGGACAGCCACGGCCATACCCCCGGACATGTGTCCTGGAAGATCGACGCCGCGCCCGGCCAGGCGTTGCTGGTCTGGGGCGACATCGTGCATTTCCATGCGGTGCAGTTCGCACAGCCAGCGGCCGCGTACGAAGCGGACAGCGACCGCGACGCCGCCATCGCCAGCCGCCGCCGCATGATGGCCGAGGCGGCCGACCAGGGCTGGTGGGTCGCCGGTGCGCACCTGCCGTTCCCGGGCCTGGGCCACGTACGCCGCGAAGGCGACGCATTCGCCTGGGTCCCGGGCGAGTTCACCCCCCTGCCCGCGCCCGGCGCGGAGTAACCCCGCGTCGGTGGCGCCGACCCGCGGTCGGGCCGGCACGCGCCGGTCAGGCGGTTTCCGGGGCCGGCTTGTTCAGGCCGAGCCAGCCGCCGATGATGCCGCGGGCCTCGTCCACGCCCTGGCGGGCGGGGCCGGAGAAGGTCTGCACGCTGACAGTGTCGCCGAACGAGGACTGCAGTTCCTTGCGCACCTTCTGCAGGGCGATGCCCTGCTGGCCCCGGCCGAGCTTGTCGGCCTTGGTCAGCAGCGCGTGCGCCGGCAGGCCGCGCTGGACCGCGTAGGCCAGCATCTGCCGGTCGTAGTCCTTCAGCGGGTGGCGGATGTCCATCACCACCACCAGGCCACGCAGGGCCTCGCGGGTGCGGAAATACTGGTCGATGAAGGCCTGCCAGTGCGCCTGGAGATCCAGCGGCACCTTGGCGTAGCCGTACCCGGGCAGATCGACCAGCTTGGCGTCCGGGGTGACCTCGAAGAACACCAGCTGCTGGGTGCGGCCGGGGGTCTTGGAGACCCGGGCCAGGCTGTTCTGGCGGGTCAAGGCGTTGAGGGCGCTGGATTTGCCGGCGTTGGAGCGCCCGGCAAAGGCGACTTCGGCCCCGACATCCTCCGGCAATTGCCGGGTGTTGTGGGCCGAAAGCAGGTAATGGGCACGTTCGAGGAGCAATGACATGGGCATAGGATCGCATGTCCGGGGCACCAACGCGCTGCCGCGGCCCGGTTTTGCTGCACTGCTGCGTTGACCGTGGCGTGAAACGGCATGGATAATCGGGCGATCCCCGCGACTGCACCCTGCAGCCGCCAGGCCGGTCCACACGGAGCTTCCGCATGCGCCACGCTCGCGTTCTTGCCGTTTCCGCTGTCGCTGTATCGCTGCTGGCCGCCGTTGCGGTCGCCCAGACCTCGTTGACCCCGTTGCCCGACAACGGGCCGATCAAGACCGCGTCGCTGGAGGTCGATTTCAGCAAGACCACCTGGGGCGATGCCAAGGCCGGGCAGACCAAGGCCGCCGCCTGCGCGGCCTGCCACTCCGCCGACGGCAATTCCACGGTGGAGATGTACCCCAGCATCGCCGGCCAGAGCGAGCGCTACGTCGCCCAGCAGATGGCCCTGATCGCCAACGGCCAGCGCACCTCCGGTGCCTCGGCGGCGATGGTGCCGTTCGTGCAGGACCTCACCCCGCAGGACATGCGCGACATCGGTGCGTATTTCGCAACGCAGAAAGCCAGTGCCGGGCTTGCCGACGACGGTCTCGTCAGCGAAGGTCCCTACGCCGGCAGAAAGTTCTACGAGATCGGCCAGCAGCTCTACCGCGGTGGCGATGCCGACCGCGGCATTCCGGCGTGCATGGCCTGCCACGGCCCCACCGGCGCCGGCAACCCGGGCCCGGCCTACCCGCACATCGGTGGCCAGCACGCGGCGTATGTCGCACGCCGGTTGCAGGAGTACCAGGCCGGGGTCACCCACGAAACCGACAAGGCGCATTTCCAGATCATGGCCACCATCGCCCGGCAGCTCACCGAACAGGAGATCCAGGCGCTGGGCAGTTATCTGCAGGGCCTGCACAACCGCGCCGACGATGTCGCGGCGGCCCCCACGCGCACCGGTGCCGCACAGGCACCCTGAGCCCTGTCGCCGGCAGGTCGCGGCCGCTCGAGGCTCCCGGGCGACCGCCGGGACCGATGGCGGATGCGCCGCGCGCACGCGGCACGGTATGTTCACCAGCACGCCGGCGATAGGGCCGGCGTCGTTTTTTCCCGATGGAGATGGATGTAGATGAGTGTGATGCCCCGCCTGATGCTGCTGCTGCTTGCCCTGAGCCCGTTGAGTGCCCTCGCCGCCCCGGCCGCGCCGCTGGAAGAAGGCCGGGACTATGAACTGATCGAGGACGCCGGTCCGTTCGCGCCGCTGGCCGGCAAGGTCGAAGTAGTGGAGATGTTCGGCTACACCTGCCCGCACTGCGCCCACTTCGAACCGCAACTGGAAGCCTGGGCCGCCAAGCTGCCCAAGGATGTGCGCTTCACCCCGGTGCCCGCCGCGTTCGGTGGCGTGTGGGATTCGTTCGCGCGCGCGTATTACGCCGCCGACCAGCTCGGCGTCGCCAAGCGCAGCCACCGCGCCATGTTCGATGCGCTGCACGAACAGCGTTCGCTGCCGATGCAGAACATCTCGGCCGATGAACTGGCTGGCTTCTACAAGGGCTACGGCGTGACCCCGGACCGTTACATCGCCGCGCTCAAGAGCGAGGCGGTGGATGCCAAGGTCAAAGGCGCGCGCGCCTTCGCCCTGCGCGCCAAGGTGACGGGCACCCCGACCCTGATCGTCAACGGCAAGTACCGCGTCAAGGGCGATTCGTTCGAATCGATGCTGCGCAATGCCGATGCCCTGATCGCCCGCGCCCGTAGCGAAAAAGCGCGCTGAGTCGACGCTCGCTGAACCGTCACGCACCGTGCACGCGGGGGCCTGGCCACCGCATGTCATCATGTTCCCCTGGCCGTCGCTGCGCGTCGGCCCATCCTGTTCATCCGCTGGAGATGCTTCGATGAAAACCCGTTTCGCTATGACGTTGATGGCCCTGCTGCCGATCCTGGCCGCGTGCAAGGCCCAGGATGGCACCGCCAACACCGCCGCCCCGACCGAGCCGGCCACCCCGGCGACGGCCCCGGCCAGCGAACCGGCCGCGCCGGCCACCCCGGCTGCCGCCGGCGAGACTGCCGCGGCGGCCGCGGCCACCGAGAACGCAGCGGCGCCGTCGCCGTCCGCCTCGGCACGCCCGACCGGCCCGGAACCGGTTGCCGGGACCGACTACGTGGTGATCGAGAACGGCCAGCCGTTCCAGCCGGCTACCGGCAAGATCGAAGTGGCCGAAGTGTTCGGCTACGTGTGCCCGGCCTGTGCCGCGTTCCAGCCGCTGATCGGGCCGTGGAAGGCCGGCCTGCCGAGCGACGTGAGCTTCGTCTACGTGCCGGCCATGTTCGGCAACACCTGGGATGACTACGGCCGTGCGTTCTACGCCGCGCAGAGCATGGGCCTGCAGGACAAGACCCACGAAGCGCTGTATGCCGCCATCCACGCCCAGCAGACCCTGAAGGGCGAGCGCGGCCGCGATTCGGTCGAGGACATCGCCAAGTTCTATTCCACCTTCGGCGCCGATCCGAAGCAGTTCGCCGCCACCATGAGCAGCTTCGCGGTCAACGCCAAGACCAATGCCGCCAAGCAGTTCGCGCAGCGCAGCGGCGTGACCGGCACCCCGTCGGTGATCGTCAACGGCAAGTACCTGGTCAAGGGCAAGAGCTTCCCGGACATGCTGCGCATCGCCGACCACCTGGTCGCGCGCGAACGCGCCGCCAAGGGCAACTGAGCACGGCTGCCAGCGAACCCGTCGTGACTTCCCCCGACACGCGGACCCTGCGCCTGCTCACGGCCAACATCCAGGCCGGCTCCAGCACCCGCCGCTACAGCGACTATGTGACCCGCAGCTGGTCGCATGCGCTGCCGGCGGGGCGCAAGCGGAGCAGCCTGGATGCCATCGCCCGGCTCGCCAGCGGCCATGACATCGTGGGCCTGCAGGAGGCCGATCCGGGCAGCCTGCGTTCGGGCTTCACCAACCAGACCCACTATCTGGCCGAGCGCGCCGGCTTCAACTACTGGAGCCACCAGCCGAACCGCCGCATGGGCGGGGTCGCCTCCAGCGCCAACGGCCTGCTCAGCCGGCTCGAGCCGGTGGAAGTCCAGGACCACGCCCTGCCCGGCCGCATCGGCGGGCGCGGCGTGCTGCTGGCGAAATTCGGTGATGGCCCTCACGGCCTCGCGGTGGCGGTGGCGCACCTGTCGCTGGGCACCAACTCGCGCATGGCGCAGTTGGCTTTCATCGCCGAACTGCTGTCCGACCATCCCAACGCGGTGCTGATGGGCGATTTCAACTGCGTGGCCGATCGACCGGAAATGCAGGCGCTCTACCGCCACACGCGACTGCAGCCGCCGGGCTGCGTGGTGCCGACTTTCCCGAGCTGGCGCCCCGAGCGTGCGATCGACCACATCCTGGTCAGCGATGGCCTGACCATCCAGCGTACCGAAGCAGTGGCGGCCGCGTTTTCCGACCACCTGGCAGTGGGCATGGACCTGCAGGTTCCGACCAGCGCCCTGCGCTGACGCTCATGCCCAGCCACGCGCCGGGCCGATGCGCTGACGCAGCATCCACACCCGGTGTGCGATAAATCGCCCCTCCGCCGTCCAGGCATCGGAGCGTCCCCCGCCTCATGAGTACCCTGGAGCCGCATCCGCCCGAGGTGCGCACGCTTCGTCCCGTTTTCCTGCTTGCCGCCACCCTCGTGGCGGCATTCGCCATTCTGGTTGCCGCATTTCCCATCGATGCAGGCGTGGCGCTGCTGGACGCGCAGACCTGGGCCTCGCGCAACGTCGGCTGGTACTACCTGCTGGCGATGACGGTGTACCTGGTGTTCGTGGTCGGCGTGGCCCTGTCCGGCTACGGCAACGTCAAACTCGGTGCCGATCACGACGAGCCGGAGTTCAGCTATCTGTCCTGGGCCGGCATGCTGTTCGCCGCCGGCATCAGCATCACCTTGTTCTTTTTCTGCGTGTCCGAGCCGCTCACCCACTACCTGGTCCCGCCGCAGGGCGGTGTGGGCAGCGGCGAGGCCAGCGCGCGCCAGGCCATGCAGCTGCTGTTCCTGCACTGGGGCCTGCACGGCTGGGGCGTGTTCGCGCTCGCCGCGATGGCACTGGCCTACTTCGCCTACCGCCACAACCTGCCGCTGGCCTTGCGTTCGGCGCTGTATCCGCTGATCGGCAAGCGCATCAATGGCCCGATCGGCTACACCGTGGATGCGCTGGGCATCGTGGCCACCGTGTTCGGGCTCGGCGCGGACATGGGCTTCGGCGTACTGCACCTCAATGCCGGGCTCAACACGCTGCTGCCGGTGCCGCATGCCGCCTGGGTGCAGGTCGGGCTGATCGTGCTGATGATGGGCGCGGCGATCACCGTGGCAGTCTCCGGCGTGGAGAAGGGCGTGCGCTGGATGTCGGACATCAACATGCTGCTGGCGATCGGGCTGCTGCTGTTCATGCTGTTCGCCGGCCCCACCCAGTACCTGCTCAATGCGCTGATGCAGAATCTGGGCGACTACCTGGGCAACGTGGTCGGCAAGAGCTTCGATGTCTACGCCTACGGCGGCCGGCCGGACTGGCTGGGCAACTGGACGGTGTTCTACTGGGCGTGGTGGATCGGCTGGGCGCCGTTCGTGGGCCTGTTCATCGCCCGCATTTCGCGCGGCCGCACCATCCGCGAGTTCGTGTTCGGCGTGCTGCTGATTCCGCTTGGCTTCACCCTGGCGTGGCTGTCCATCTTCGGCAACAGCGCGCTGGACCAGATCCTGCACCACGACCAGGTACAGCTGGCGCAGATGGCCGTGGACACCCCGCCGACCGTGCTCTACGCGCTGCTCGACAGCTATCCCTGGAGCCGCACCGTCATCACCGTCACGGTGATCGTCAGCTTCATCTTCTTCGTCACCTCCGCCGATTCGGGCACGGTGGTGTTGTCCACCCTGTCCTCCCACGGCGGTGCCCCCGAAGACGATGGCCCGCGCTGGCTGCGGGTGTTCTGGGGGGTGATGACCGGTCTGGTCACCGCCGGGCTGCTGCTGGCCGGCAGCATGGACGCGCTCAAATCGGCAGTGGTGCTGGCCTCACTGCCGTTCTCGGTGGTGCTGCTGCTGATGCTGTGGGGCCTGACCCGCGCGCTGGGCGAGGAATCCCAGCGCAGGAAGGCCTCGCAGTACTCGCCCACCCCGCTGATCGGGCAGTCCCGGCACCAGCGCGGCTGGCGCCAGCGCCTGACCCAGGCCGTGCATTTCCCGGTGCGCGACGAGGTCTACCGGTTCATGGACACCGACGTGCGCCCGGCCATCGAAGCGGTGGCCGCGCAGTTGCGCGAGCAGGGCCTGAATGTGCAGACCAGCTTCGAGCCAGGCCAGATGGAACTGGTGGTGGACCACGGCGAACAGCAGGTGTTCCGCTACCAGGTGGTGATGCGCGGCTACCTCACCCCGTCCTTCGCCGCGCAGCGCTTCCGCAACCAGCGCTACTACCGCGCCGAAGTCCACCTCTATGAGGGGGGACAGGACTACGAGCTGGTCGGCTACAGCCGCCAGCAGATCATCAACGACATCATCGACCAGTACGAGCGCCATCTGCAGTTCCTGCACCTCACGCGCTGACCTCGGCTGGTCTCCCGCTGCAAAGGAGTCATCGACATGCCCACCTTCCCCGATCAACTGCTGTACATCGGCGGCCGCTACGTTCCGTCACAGGGCGGGACGACCTTCGAGGTCATCGACCCGGCCAACGGCGAGGTGCTCGCCAACGTGCACAGCGCCAACCGCGACGATCTCGACGCCGCCGTGGCGAGTGCACGGACCGGCCAGAAAGCATGGGCCGCACTGACCACCGTGGAGCGCTCGCGCATCCTGCTGCGCGCGGTGGCCCTGCTGCGCGAGCGCAACGATGCATTGGCCGCGCTGGAGAGCCGCAACACCGGCAAGCCACTGAGCGAAACCACCGCCGTGGACATCGTCACCGGCGCAGATGTACTGGAGTACTACGCCGGCGTGATGCACGGCCTGGAAGGCAGCCAGGTGCCGCTGCGCGACAGCAGCTTCTTCTACACCCGGCAGGAACCGCTGGGCGTGGTCGGCGCGATCGGCGCGTGGAACTACCCGATCCAGATCGCCCTGTGGAAGGCCGCCCCGGCGCTGGCCGCCGGCAACGCGATGATCTTCAAGCCCAGCGAAGTCACGCCGCTGACCGCACTGAAGCTGGCCGAGATCTTCACTGAAGCCGGACTGCCCGACGGTGTGTTCAACGTACTGCCCGGCGATGGTGCCGGCGTGGGTTCGGCGCTGACCGAACATCCCGGCATCGAGAAGATCTCCTTCACCGGCGGCACCAGCACCGGCCGCAAGGTGATGGCCAGCGCCTCCAGCTCCACGCTCAAGGAGGTGACGATGGAGCTCGGCGGAAAGTCGCCGCTGATCGTCTGCGCCGACGCCGATCTGGACCTGGCTGCCGACGTGGCGATGATGGCGAACTTCTACAGTGCCGGTCAGGTGTGCACCAACGGCACCCGCGTGTTCGTGCCCAGGACCCGCCTTGCCGCTTTTGAAGGCAAGCTGCTGGACCGTGTCGCGCGCATCCGCATCGGCGATCCGCTGGCCAGCGACACCACCTTCGGCCCGCTCGTCAGCGCCGCACACATGCACCGCGTGCTCGAGCACATCGCCAGCGGCAGGGCCGAGGGCGCACGGCTGGTCTGCGGCGGCGAGCGCCTCACCGACGGTGCGCTGGCCAAGGGCTGCTATGTGGCGCCGACCATCTTCAGCGACTGCCGCGATGACATGCGCATCGTGCGGGAAGAGATCTTCGGCCCGGTCATGAGCCTGCTGGCCTACGACGATGAGGAGGAGGCCGTGCGCCGCGCCAACGACACCGATTACGGGCTGGCGGCCGGCGTGGTGACCCCCGACCTCGCGCGCGCCCATCGCCTCATCCACCAGCTCGAGGCCGGCATCTGCTGGATCAACTGCTGGGGCGAATCGCCGGCACAGATGCCGGTGGGCGGCTACAAGCAGTCCGGCGTCGGCCGCGAGAACGGGCTGGCGACGCTGCGCGCCTACACCCGCACCAAATCCATCCAGATCGAGCTGGACCGCTACGCGTCGGTGTTCTGAACCGGCCCGACAAGGAGACGCTGCCATGAAGCGCGAGTACGACTACATCATCATCGGCGCCGGGTCGGCCGGCAACACACTGGCTGCGCGCCTGACCGAGGACGCCGGCATCAGCGTGCTGCTGCTGGAGGCCGGCGGTCCCGACTACCGGCTGGATTTCCGCACCCAGATGCCGGCTGCACTGGCCTATCCGCTGCAGGGCCGCCGCTACAACTGGGCCTATGAAACCGAGCCGGAGCCGCACATGGACAACCGGCGCATGGAATGCGGGCGCGGCAAGGGGCTGGGCGGCTCCTCGCTGATCAACGGCATGTGCTACATCCGCGGCAACGCGCTGGACTTCGACCAGTGGGCCTCGTTCGATGGCCTGGAGGACTGGAGCTACCACGACGTGCTGCCGTATTTCCGCAAGGCCGAAACCCGCGACATCGGCGCCAACGACTATCACGGCGGCGACGGCCCGGTCAGCGTGGCCACGCCGAAGAACGGCAACAACGTACTGTTCCATGCGATGGTCGAGGCCGGCGTACAGGCGGGCTATCCGCGCACCGACGACCTCAACGGCTACCAGCAGGAGGGCTTCGGCCCGATGGACCGGACCGTGACTCCGCGCGGCCGCCGTTCCAGCACCGCACGCGGCTACCTGGACATGGCCAAGGACCGCGATGGCCTGGAGATCGTGGTGCACGCCACCACCGACCGCATCCTGTTCGACGGCAAGCGCGCGGTGGGCGTGCGCTACCTGGCCGGCGGCAGCGCCACGCCGATCGATGCCCACGCACGACGTGAAGTGCTGCTGTGCGCCGGTGCGATCGCCTCGCCGCAGATCCTGCAGCGTTCCGGCGTGGGCGCGCCGGCGCTGCTGGCATCGCTCGGCGTGCCGGTGGTGCACGATCTGCCCGGGGTCGGCGAGAACCTGCAGGATCACCTGGAGGTGTACATGCAGTACGCCTGCAAAAAGCCGGTGTCGCTGTACCCCGCCCTGCAGTGGTGGAACCAGCCGGCGATCGGTGCGGAGTGGCTGTTTGCCGGGACCGGCATCGGTGCCAGCAACCAGTTCGAGGCGGGCGGCTTCATCCGCACGCGCGAGGACTTCGAGTGGCCCAACATCCAGTACCACTTCCTGCCGGTGGCGATCAATTACAACGGTACCAATGCCGTCAAGGAGCATGGCTTCCAGGCGCACGTAGGCTCGATGCGCACGCCCAGCCGTGGCCGCGTGCACGCGCGTTCGCTGGACCCGCACGCGCATCCGTCGATCCTGTTCAACTACCAGTCCACCGACCAGGACTGGCAGGAGTTCCGCGACGCGATCCGGATCACGCGCGAGATCATCGCCCAACCGGCCCTGGACGCGTACCGCGGGCGCGAGATCAGCCCCAGTGCCGACTGCAGGACCGACGCCGAGCTGGACGCCTTCGTGCGCGCCCGCGCCGAAACCGCATACCACCCGTCGTGCTCCTGCGCGATGGGCACCGACGCGATGAGTGTGGTGGATGGCCAGGGCCGCGTGCATGGCATGCAGGGCCTGCGCGTGGTGGACGCCTCGATCATGCCGCGCATCATCACCGGCAACCTCAATGCCACCACCATCATGATTGCCGAGAAGATCGCCGACCGCATCCGTGGCCGCGCCCCGCTGCCGCGCAGCACCGCCCCCTATCACGTCGCAGGTGACACCCCCGCACGACAGCGCTGACGCGCCGCTGCTACGCCGGGGCGCCCGGCACCTGCGGGGAGGGCCGCCGGGCGGTCACCGTGCTGCCCACCGACGCCACCACGGTGCAGCCGATCGCGGTCCACTGCAGCGGGGTCAGGTGTTCGGCCAGCAGTCCCATCGCCAGCAGCGCGGCCACCGCCGGCTCCATGCTGATCAGGATGCCGAAGGTCTCCTTCGGCAGCCGCTTGAGCGCCATCATCTCCAGCGACATCGGGATGGCGCTCGACACGATCGCCACGCCCAGCCCGAACAGCAGGATCGCCGGGTCCAGCAGCGCCATGCCGGCATGCGCCACGCCCACCGGCACCACCACAAGCGCGGCCACGCACAGCCCCAGCGACACGGTGTGCCCGGCATGCAGATGGCCCGCGCGCTTGCCGAAGATGATGTACATCGCCCAGCATGCCGCCGCCCCGAGCGCGAACAGCACGCCGACCGGGTCCAGCGGCGCGCCATGCCCCAGCGGCAGAAGCAGCAGCAGCCCGATCAGCGCGCATCCCACCCAGACGAAATCCACCGGCCGGCGCGACGACCACATCGCCACCGCCAGCGGTCCGCAGAACTCGATGGCCACTGCGATCCCGAACGGGATCGTGCGCAGCGCCATGTAGAACATCAGGTTCATCGCGCCCAGGGTGATCCCGTAGCGGACGATCGCGCCGGCATCGGCGCGCGTGGTGGTCCACCGCCACGGCCGGAACACCGCCAGCAGCACCAGCGCCGAGAAGCCCACGCGCAGCGCGCTGGTGCCCTGCGCGCCGATCAGCGGAAACAGCTGTTTGGCAAAGGAGGTGCCCACCGACAGGGCGGTGACCGAACCGAGGACGGCCAGGACGGGAATCAGCGAAGCATGGCGTGAGGTCGACATCGCGCCATCATAGTGCGCGCGGCCCGAAGCAAGGACTCGATGGCAGACGCCTCCCTGCATGTTTCGCGCATCCATGACCGCCGCCCACCGCCCCGACGGCTTCGACCGCGCCATCCCGGCCATCCTGCAGCGCGACAACGCCACGCCGCCGCGCAGGACCACCGACGTCGTGCACCTGTCCGCCCCGGCCGCGCAGCGCCGCATCAAACGCCTGCAGGAGACCGGCATCCTCCGTGCCAGGCGAGGGCAGGACGTGCCGCTCCGGCCGCGGCGTCAGGGTACCCGCGTGAAGTGGATGGTCATCAGGATCGGCTTGCCATCCTGGCTGAAGAACGCCTTGGATTCGGTCATCCGGTCGCGATCCGCGGCCACAGTGTAGATGCGTGTCGAGGCCGGGGTACCGTGGTCGACCAGCTGCATCACCAGCACGTTTGGCGCCGGCATGCTCAGCGAGGCCACGTCCGCGCCGTAGTTGCCGGTGATCGGGCCGGGCGTGCCATCCAGCGGCAGCGTGCTGTCGGCCGTCATCGTGGCGCCCCTGGGGTCGACGATCTCGGCGCGGGTGGACCACCGGCCGTTGCCGGCGTCCTTGAATTCCAGCACCACGCGCCGGGGCCGCTGCGCCACCGGCATCGGCAGCGTGGCCACGTCGATCGCCCAGCGGCCGGCCAGCGGCGATACGGCCGGCGTGGCCGCCGTGACCGGCGCGGGACTGGCCTGCAACGCGATGGCGGCCAGGCACGCAATGAACATCCTCTTCATGGATTCTCCTTCTCGGGTGGGCAGGGTGGATCCGTTGCCGCGGTGCGGCCGCTGGGCCTAGCCGCGCACGGCGGCCTCGATGCGGGCCACATCGATTCTGCGCATGGTCATCATCGCCTCGAAGGCGCGCCTGGCCACTGCCGGGTCCTTGCTGGTGACGGCCTCGCTGAGCACGCGTGGCGTGATCTGCCAGGACAGCCCCCACTTGTCGCGGCACCAGCCGCAGGCGCTTTCCTCGCCGCCGTTGCCGACGATGGCCTCCCACAGGCGGTCGGTCTCGGCCTGGTCGTCGGTGGCGATCTGGAACGAGAAGGCCTCGCTGTGCCGGAATGCCGGCCCGCCGTTGAGGCCGATGCAGGGAATGCCGGCCACCGTGAAGTCCACCGTCAGCACGTCGCCCTGCCTGCCGGACGGAAAGTCCGCAGGGGCGTGGTGGACAGCGGTGACCGCGCTGTCCGGAAAGGTCCGGGCGTAGAAGGTGGCAGCGTCCAGGGCGGTGCCGTCGAACCACAGGCAGATCGTGTTGCGCGCAATCATGGCGGTCATCCGGGAAGAACCGCGCCCACGCTACGGCGGACGATGTTAAGCCGATGCCGTGGCTGACCGCCCCCGGCGTACCTGAATTGGCAATAGTAATGCTTCCCATTACCATATCCTCACCCCGTCGGTGCCAGGGAGGCACGGCGATCATCGGTCGCGCAGCCACGGTCCTGCTCCGCAGGGCCTCGCCAGCGTCGCACCGTCCCCCACCCACTAGGCAGCGCCTGGCCCTCGAGGACATCGGCCGCGCGTGCCCGCGCCCTGGAACCGCCGATGCCCCGTACGTCCGTTGTGATGCCCCGCCCCCTGCCCCAGCGCCGCCTGTCGCAGGCCCTGTTCGCCGCGCTGTGCGCGCTGTCCACCGCACCTGCCCTGGCCCAGGTCGCCGCCGATGCCACCACGCTGGACAAGGTGGTGGTCAAGGGCGAGCGTGCCGAAGGCTATTCGGTCCGCAGGACCTCCGCCGGCACCCGCTTCGACCTGGCTCCCCGCGAGATTCCGCAGTCGATCAGCATCATCAGCCACCAGCGCATCGAGGACCAGAACCTCGATGACATCATCGACGTGCTGGCCAACACCACCGGCGTGAGCAGCACCCAGTCCGATACCGAGCGGACCGAGTTCTACGCGCGCGGCTTCTATATCGACAGCTACCAGTTCGACAACCTGCCCACGCAGATGGTGCAGAACTGGAGCTACGGTGATTCCGGCCTGGACCTGGCGCTGTATGACCGCGTGGAAGTGGTGCGCGGCGCGACCGGCCTGTTGAGCGGCGCAGGCAACCCGTCGGCCTCGGTCAACCTGATCCGCAAGCACGCCGACAGCGCCGAGCTGACCGGCAGCGTGTCGGTGAACGTAGGCAGCTGGGGGCGCACCCGCTCCACCGTGGACGTGACCACTCCGCTCAACGCCAGCGGCTCGGTGCGCGCGCGCGTCATCGGCAGCTACCTGGACACCGAATCGCAGATGGACCGCTACAACCAGCACAAGACGCTGGGCTATGCGGTGATCGATGCCGACCTGACCCCGGATACCCAGTTGAGCGTGGGCTACGATTACCAGCAGAAGCGCGCCAACGGGGCGACGTGGGGCGGGTTCCCGATGCTGTTCGCCGACGGCAGCCCCACCGGCTACGACGAGGCGTTCAATGCCGCCGCGAAGTGGACCTACTGGGACACCACCAGCAAACGCGCGTTCGCCACGCTGGAGCATGGCTTCGCCAACGACTGGAAGGTCCGCGTCGGCGCCACCCACGATGAGACCCGGGCCGACGACAAGCTGTTCTACCCGGCCTACAACGACTGGACCACGGGCGCGTCGCTGCTGGATCCGGTGACCGGTGCGGGGGTTTCGCCGTCGGCCGGGTTCTACAACACCGAGCGCAAGGTCGACGCGATCGACGGCTTCGTGGAGGGCCCGTTCCAGCTGTTCGGCCGCGAGCACCAGTTCATGGCCGGGCTGAGCTACAACAAGCGCAGGTACGCCAACTATGGCGACTACCAGGTCGGGGGCGAGGGCCGCCCCTGGGACCCGTTCCCCAGCTACCTGGACTGGACCGGCAACATCGCCGAACCCAACTGGAACGCGCTGGCGCTGGCCAGCAAAGGCACCATCACCCAGAAGGCCGGCTACGCCGCCACCCGTCTGTCGCTGGCCGATCCGCTGAAGCTGATTCTCGGCGCGCGCTACACCGACTGGAAGAGCGAAGGCGAAGACGCCGACCGTTCGCACACGGTCACGACCCCGTACGCCGGTCTGGTCTTTGACCTCAGCGACACCTGGAGCACCTACGCCGCCTACACCGAGATCTTCCAGCCACAGACGCTCAAGAAGCAGAACGGCAGCTACCTCGACCCGGTCGACGGCAAGAGCTACGAAGTCGGCGTCAAGGGTGCCTGGTTCGACAACCGCCTCAATGCGTCGCTGGCGGTGTTCCGCATCGAACAGGACAACGTGGGTCAGGCCACCACCCTTCCGGTGGACGGCAGCCTCAACGAGTTTGCCTACATCGCCGCGCGCGGCACGGTGAGCCGGGGTGTCGAACTGGAGCTCAACGGCGAGCTGGCCCCGGGCTGGAATGCCACCGTTGGCGCGTCGCGCTACGTGGCCAAGGACATCAACGATGCGGACATCAACACCAACCTGCCGCAGACCACGATCAAGCTGTTCACCAGCTACACCCCGCAGTCGATGACCGATCTCACCGTCGGCGGCGGCGCGAACTGGCAGAACCGCATCTACTACCCGGTGCCGGCCTACGGTCGCATCGAGCAGGATGCCTACGCGCTGGTCAGTGCGTTCGTGCGCTACCGCATCTCGCCGGCGTTCAGTGTGCAGGCCAACCTCGACAACCTGCTGGACAGGAAATACCTGTCGCAGATCAACGGCTACGGCGCGTACGGCGACGGCCGCAACGGCTCGATCACGTTCACCTGGTCGTTCTGACCGGGCACGCAATGCGCCACGCAGCACACAGAGAGCCGGGCATTGCCCGGCTCTTTGCACAGGGGCATCACGCGTGCGTTGTGTGCACACGCGGCCTGCTAGTCTGTTCCCCGTTCCCGCCGGACACCGACGTCGATGCCCGTGGACCCGCACGCTCCGTCCTCCCCGCCGCCAGGCCCCCACCGCTCGGCCGCCTGGCGCGTGCGCCGCTGGCTGGTGCGGCTGCTGGTGCTGGCCGTCCTTGCCGTGCTGGCGGGTGTGCTGTGGAACAGTCCGTGGGCACAAGCCCCACGCGCGCTGTGGGCGCTGTCGCGGATGGCGCCACCGGAGGCGCTGCCGGTGCCGGTGGACGGTGTCGCGGCCCGGCGCATCGCCGACACCTTCGGCGCACCGCGCGGACGCGACCGCACCCATGCCGGGCTCGACATCTTCGCTCCCCGCGGTACCGCCGTGACCAGCGCCACGCCGGGCATCGTGGCGGACATCCGTGACGGGGGACTCGGCGGTCGCCAGGTCTGGATACTGGGACCGGCGCGCGAGCGCTACTACTACGCGCACCTGGACGGCTGGCGCGAGGGGCTGTCCCGCGGCGAGGTGGTGGAGGCCGGGACCGTGCTCGGCTACGTCGGCGACAGCGGCAACGCCAAAGGCACCCCGCCTCACCTGCACTGGGGCATCTACGGCAGCACGGGAGCCTACGATCCGCTGCCGTTGCTGCGGGCGTGGACCGCACCGGATCGATCCGGTCGTTGATCGACCCACGACATCGCCGTAATACCGGCCGCTGGCCGGCACCTGCTCAGGGCCGCGCGCGCAGCAGCGCCAGCCCGAACCCGATGAAGATCGTGCCGACCACGCGGTCGAACACCTTGCGCAGACCCGGACGGGCCAGGTAGCCGGCCAGGCTGTGGCCACCGGCGGCGTAGACGGCGTACCAGAACACCTCCATCACCGCGAAGGTACTCACCAGCACCACGAACTGCGGCAGCTGCGGCTGGCCGAGGTCGACGAACTGCGGCAGGAATGCCGAGGCGAACAGCAGCAGCTTGGGGTTGCTGATGCCAATGATGAAGCCGTCGCGGAACAGGATGCGGCGCGACGTGGGCGCGATCGCGGCCGGGTTGCCCACGTCCAGCGGCGCGTCGCCGCCGCGCCAGGCGTTGATGCCCAGGTAGACCAGATAGGCCACGCCGGCATAGCGCAGCACATCAAAGACCAGCGGCGAGGCCTTGAGGACCGCGCCCAGGCCCGCTGCGGAAATCGACAGCGCCAGCACCAGCGCGCTCAGGCAGCCGGCCATCGCGGCGATGCTGCGGCGGAAGCCGACGCGCACGCTGCGGGTCATCACGTGCAGCATGTTCGGCCCCGGCGTGCCGCACAGCACGAACACGGTAACGGCGAAGATCCACCAGGTATGCAGGCTCATGACGACCGTCGGTGACAAAGGGGTGCAGTGCGCGCGTGCACGGCACCGCCATGATAGGGCGATGGTCGTCCGCCTGCGCGGCGTGGCCGGAATACGCCATGCGCTTGGCCCGTGGCGGAAACGCACCGGGGCGCCCTGACGGCGCCCCGATGGGTCATTGCCGGGTACGGCTCTGGATCAGAACCGCAGGTCCGCGCGCAGGTACCAGTAGCGGCCACGCGGGATGTCGTAGGTGGACGCGTCGTAGCCGTTGAGCGAGCAGGACAGGCAGATCGGCGGGTCCTTGTCGAACGCATTGTTCAACCCGGCGCTCAGCTGCAGGCCCTTCAGCCAGTCCACTTTGTAGCCCAGCTGCAGGTCGTGGTAAGTGATCGCCGCCAGCTCGTTGGTGCCGGCCACCTGGTTGCTGCACACCGGGAACGCCGACGCATCGCCGCATTCCTCGGTCAGCTTGGAGATGTGGCGCACCGTCCACGACGCATTCCAGCGGCCCAGCGACCAGAGCAGGCTGGCGTTGCTGGTCCACTCGGGAATGGAGCTGTCCACCACTTCCACGCCCGGTTCCTGCGGCTGCCGCTGGCCGGCGGCGCCCAGTGCCTCGTAGCGGCCGACGAAGGTGTTCTTCCAGGCCAGCTTGAACTGGCCGATGTCGCTCTGCGGCAGCGTCCAGAACAGGTCCACGTCCCAGCCGTCGGTCTTGATCGAGCCCAGGTTGGTGAGGCGGTTGTTGAAGCCGCTCACCGCGCCGGTGGAAGCGCGGGTGATGCCATCGCAGTACAGCGGGTCCAGGGTGTCCACGCACAGGTCGAGCTGGGTCTGGGCGTTGATCGCCTGGATCGCCCCTTCGATGGTGTGGCGGTAGAACGTCACCTCCACATCGAAGCGTTCGGACCACGATGCATTGCTGCCGAACCACGGGCTCCACACGAAACCGGCACTGAAGCTGCGCGAGGTTTCCGGATCGAGCGCGGGATTGCCGCCGGTGGTCACCGAGATCTGCGAGTTGGCCTGCTGGAAGCCGGCCGGCACCCCCAGCGCGGCGCAGTTGGCGGCGCTGCCGCGCGGCGGCGTACCGCCCAGGCCAACCGAGCACGGGTCGAACAGCTGCAGGTCCGCTCGCGCTGCGGAGCCGTACAGCTCACCGATCGAGGGCGCACGGAAGCCTTCGGCATAGGTGGTACGCAGCACGAAGTCGTTGGTCACCTGCCAGCGCAGGCCGTACTTGGGCGTGAACTCGCCACCGAAGGTGGAGTAGTCCGAGTAGCGTCCGGCCAGGCTGAGGTCGAGCTTCTCGCCGATGGCGCTCTTGGCGAAGATCGGGATGCTCAGCTCCAGGTAGGCCTCGTTGACGTCATAGGAGCCGGACGTGGGCAGCGACGGGACGCCGTTGTAGTACCCGGCCACGGTCAGCGGATCGGGCTGGTACCAGCCTTCGTACTTGCGGTACTCCACGCCGGCCGCGAATGACACCGGGCCGGCCGGCAGGGTGAACAGGTCGCTGCTCAGGTTGGCGGTGAACAGGCTCAGTTCGTTCTGGCTGCGGTCGCGTACCACCGGCTGGATCCAGCGCAGCATGTCCGGCGTGATGGTGCCGGGACCGCCGAAGATGTTCAGCGGCACGCAGCCGGCGGTGGCTGCGCAGAGGGCCGGATCGCCCAGCGCCAGGTTGATGTTGTAGATGTTGTAGCTGCCGTAGTTGGTCTGCTCGGCCTTGTTCTTGCTGTACATGCCGTTGACGTCCCAGAACCAGCTGCGGTCGGCCGCCTCGAACTGGCCGACCAGGCCGGTGGCGAAGTACTGGGTCGTCACCTTCTGCTCGAACACGCGCGCGCCGCCCTCCACCGGGCGGCGGCCGATCACCAGCAGATTGTCGGACGAGTCCAGGTCGAACCCGAACGGGTTGTACGGGTTCTGCGCCGAGATCACGATGTTGTCGGCCAGCGGATTGCCGGTAGCGCCGTCGGGGCCGAAGAACAGCGGCTCGGGCGCGGCCTGGTTGGTCGATTCGCGGCGGTTGCCCAGCGCCTTGATGTACCACTGCACGTTGTCGGTGATGTCGAAGCGGAACTGGCCGAAGAGGCCTTTGCGCTCGGACGGCGTCAGCACCATGTTGTACTCGGCGAAGTTGAACCGGTCCGGCGTGCCGAAGCAGTGATAGTCGTCCGTACGATCACAGCCTCCGGCGCCATTGAAGACCGGAGACGTAACGCCGTTGTTGGGCGTGAGATTGTGTTCAATGCCCGTGTTTGGATCGATGAAACGGAAACGCCCGGTCGGCGTGGCCGAGCTGCCGAACGACAGGCCGGTGCCAGGAATCGGGAAGCGAGACTGCTCGCGGTCGATCGCATACACGGGGTCCTGCTTGGTCCAGCTGGCGCCGAGGAACAATGTGTAGCGGTCACCGCTGGTGCCCCAGGCCAGGTCCACGCCCTTCTGGGTGCCGTCGCCCTTGCTGTACTCGCCGTAGTTCATCGTCACCTGCGCGCCATCGAACTGGCGGCGCGTGATGATGTTGACCACGCCGGCGATGGCGTCGGACCCGTACAGCGACGATGCGCCATCCTCGAGCACTTCGATGCGCTCCACGATCGCCAGTGGAATGGTGTTGAGGTCGGTGGCCGCGCCCACGCCGGAGGCGGAGGATTCATTGACCCAACGGATGCCGTCGACCAGCACCAGCACGCGCTTGGCGCCCAGGTGGCGCAGATCGACCTGCGCCGAGCCGGCACCGACACCGCTGCCGTCCGGCGGGAAGCCGAAGTTGCCCGAGGAGTTGAACTTGGCGTTGAGCGCCGAGCCCGAGCCGGTGAGCTGCTGCAGCACTTCGCCGATCGAGTTGAAGCCGGTGCGTTCGATGTCGTCGCGGGTCAGCGTCTGCACCGGCACCTGGCCTTCCACCTCGGCGCGTTTGATGCGCGTCCCGGTGACTTCGATCCGATCCAGATCCGTGGTGGCGCGGGGTGCATCCTGCGCGGCGACGAGCGCCGGAGCAGCCAACAACAGGCACAGCGATACAGCGACCGCCAACGGGCGGCGATGCAGGTCGTTCATTCGCTCTCTCTCCAAAGGAATGTTGGGCTGGACTGCCGTCCCCCCCTGCTGACGGCAGTGTCTCCTTTGTAAACAACCTGTAAATGTCGCGACGTGACGACGACCCCGCTTTCACGTCGTTTCGACAAATCCGAACAGGCGCCGTCGCGCAGCACCGTTCCCTGCGGGCCCACCGGACCGGTCCCGATGCGCAGCCTGTGCAGGTGGCCGGCATCCCCGCGCAGGTGGATCGGACGCGGCGCCGAAGGGCGGCGTTCGTTCATGTTCGAGTCGGCTGGCGCGCACCGCCCTTCACGCCGCGCCGTTATGCTTTGACGATGAATGCACTCCCCCTCTTTTTCCTCGGCACGCTTGCCATCGCCGCAGCCGCAGACGCCGGCGCGCAGTCGCTTGATGCCCAGCGCGCGCAGCTCAAGGCCGCCATCGACAACGCCGAGCGCGGTCAGTACGACCCGGCCCAGGCCGCCGCACTGAGCCGCCACCCGCTGTACGGCTGGCTCGAATACGCCAATCTGCGCCGCACCATCGATACGGTGGGCAATGCCCAAGCGCAGGACTTCCTCAAGCGGTACAACGGCCAGGCCGTGGCATCGAGTTTCCGCAGCGTATGGCTGCCCGCCGTGGCGCGGCGCCAGGACTGGCCGACCCTGCTGGCCAACTGGGTGCCCACCGAGAACGTCGGCCTGCGCTGTGCCCAGCTCAACGCGCGCCAGGCCACCGGCAAGGCCGACGCCCAGTGGACCAGTGAGGCCCAGGCGATCTGGCGCAGCACCGGCAAGTCCCTGCCCGACGCCTGCGATGCGGTGTTTGCCGTGCTCGATGCCAAGGGCGGGCTGAGTGCCGAACTGCGCTGGGCGCGCATCGACGCGGCCGCCGATGAGGGCCAGCCGGCGGTGATGCGCAGTGCCGCACGCGGGTTGCCGGCCGCCGATCTGGCGCTGGCCAACACCTACGCCGCGTTCGTCGACAAGCCCAATGCCAGCGCGTTGAACTGGCCGCGCACGGCGCGCAGCCAGCGCATCGCCACCGATGGCCTGGCCAAGCTGGCCAAGGCCGATCCGGGCGCCACCGAGCAGCAATTGCCGCAGTACGCCAGCGCGCTGCAGCTCAGCGCTGCCCAGCAGGCGCAGGTGCTGTACCAGATCGCGCTGTGGACCGTGGCGTCGTACGGGCCCGAGTCCGCCCGACGCCTGAATGCCGTGCCCGAATCGGCGTATGACGAACGGCTGCACGAATGGCGCGTGCGCGAAGCGCTGTCGCGCGGTGACTGGCCGCAGGCGCTCACCGCGATCCGCAAGATGGGCAGCACCCAGCGCAACGACTCGCGCTGGCGCTATTTCGAAGCGCGCATGCTGGAGAAGACCGGCAGACGCAGCGAGGCCCAGGCGGTGTACCGTGAGGCCGCACGCGCCGCCACCTTCCACGGCTTCCTCGCCGCCGACCAGCTCGGCCAGCCCTACACGCTGTGCCCGTGGGAGCCCAACGACAGCAGGCAGGCGCAGGCGGCGGTCGCACGCGACCCGGCCATCGTGCGCGCGATGGAGCTGTTCAAGATCGAACGCAGCGGCTGGGCCGTGGCCGAGTGGAACGATGCGCTGAGCCGCTACGACACCACCCAGCGCCGCATCGCGGTGGAGGTGGCGCGCGACAACGGCTGGTTCGACCGCGCGGTGTTCTCGCTCGGCAAGACCCCGGACGAGCAGCGCCTGTACGCGCTGCGCTTCCCGCTCCACCACGACGACACCATCCGCCGCGAGTCGCTGCGCAACGCCATCGACCCGGCCTGGGTGGCGGCGGAAATCCGCGCGGAGAGCATCTTCAACCCGAAGGCGCGCTCGCCGGCCAACGCGATGGGCCTGATGCAGGTCCTGCCCGCGACCGGCGCCAGCGTGGCCAAGTCGATCGGCCTGGCCAACTACGGCGGTGCGGCCAGCCTGTACGACCCGGACACCAACATCGCCATCGGCACCGCCTACCTGCGCCAGCTGATGGACAAGTATCAGGGCCTGCCCTACGTCACCATCGCCGCCTACAACGCCGGTCCCACGCCGACCGCGCGCTGGCAGACGCAGCGCCCGGGCTTTGATCCGGACATCTGGATCGAGACCATCAGCTACAAGGAAACCCGCGAGTACGTGGCGCGCATCCTGGCCTTCAGCGTGATCTACGACTGGCGCCTCAACGGCGACGCGCTGCCGGTCAGCGACCGCATGAACGGGCGTCTGCAGGCCAGGCGCAAGAGCTTCACGTGCGCGGCCAACGCCGACAAGGGCGGCGACTGATCCTCGCCGCGCAGGTGACGCCGACCGCGCGGGCGAGCCTGCCGAGCGCGGGTTGAGCCGCGGCGACCGCGTCCGGGAAGGCCGTGGCATCATTGCCCGCATGAAGATCTATCTTGTCGGCGGCGCGGTACGCGACCGCCTGCTGCAGCGTCCGCCCGGCGACCGCGACTGGGTGGTGGTCGGTGCTACCCAGCCGGACATGGAAGCGCTCGGTTACAAGGCCGTGGGCAAGGACTTTCCGGTATTCCTGCACCCGGACACAGGTGAGGAATATGCGCTGGCGCGTACCGAACGCAAGTCCGGTCGTGGTTATCGTGGCTTCGTGGTGGATGCCGATCCGTCGGTGACACTGGAAGACGACCTGCTGCGGCGCGATTTCACCATCAACGCGATCGCCTGCAACGAGGCGACCGGCGAGCTGGTCGATCCCTATGGCGGCCTGCGCGACATCGAGCAGCGCGTGCTGCGCCACGTCGGGCCCGCATTCGTCGAAGACCCTGTGCGTGTGCTGCGCGCGGCACGCTTCATGGCGCGTTTCGCCCCCCTGGGATTCACCGTGGCCGACGAGACGATGGCGCTGATGCGGCAGATCGCCGAGAGCGGCGAGCTCGACATGCTGGTGCCCGAGCGGGTCTGGCAGGAGCTGCGCCGGGTGCTGGCCTCGAACCGCCCCTCGGCGTTCCTGCGCACCCTGCACGATGCGCACGCACTCGGCCCGATCCTGCCCGAACTGGAGGCGCTGTACGGGGTGCCGCAACGCGCCGAGTTCCATCCCGAGGTGGATACCGGCGTGCACCAGGAGATGGTGAGCGACATGGCCGCACGGCTGGCGCCGGGAGATGATCTGGTCGGCTTTGCCGCGCTGACCCACGACCTCGGCAAAGGCCTGACGCCACCGGAGGAATGGCCGCGCCATATCATGCACGAGCAGCGCGGGCTGGCCCCGCTGCGGGCGCTGTGCGACCGGCTGAAGATCCCGCTGGAGCACCGCCAGCTCGCCGAAGCGGTATGCCGCGACCATCTCAACGTGCACCGCATCGACGAGCTGCGCGACGCCACCGTGCTCGAGCTGCTGGCGCGCTGCGACGCCTTCCGCCGCCCCGAGCGCATCGCACGGATCGCGGTGTGCTGCGAGGCCGACAAGCGCGGGCGGCTGGGCTTCGAGGAGAGCGACTACCCGCAGGGCGCCACGCTCACGCGGCTGCACCAGGCTGCCCTGGCTGTGCAGGCGCGCGACCTGGATACACAGGGGCTCGCCGGCCCCGCCATTGGCGAGGCGCTGGCACGGGCCCGCATCAAGGCGATCAGCGCGGCACGCTGACCGCTCATCCGGCAGTCAGCCGTTTCACGCCGGGTGCGCAGCGCAGTGGAGCATGGTGAGACCCTGTTCCCGCTGGAGTTGCCGATGATCCGATGCCTGCCTGCCCTGCTTCCGATGGCGCTGTGCGCGGCGCTGGCGAGCGCCGCACCGGCCATCGCGCAGACCCCCGCCCTGCCCACGCCGATTGCTGAAACCGCGTCGGTGCCGACCGGGCCGCGGTCGGACCTGCATGCGCAGGTGCTGCTCGACCGCGCGCACTTTTCCCCCGGCCAGATCGATGGCCTGCCCGGCTCCAACCAGAAGCGCGCAGTGTCCGGCTTTCAGGCCGCCCACGACCTGAAGGTGACCGGCGAGCTGGATGACGCCACGTGGCAGGCACTGCAGGCCGACCGCGTGGACGTGCTGGCGCGCTACACCTTGACCGCCGAGGATGTCGCCGGCCCCTTCCAGCCGGTACCGGACACCCCGGCCGCGCAGGCCAAGCTGAAAGCCCTGGGCTTCGCCTCCGTGGAAGAGGCCCTTGGCGAGCGCTTCCATGCCGATCCGGTGCTGTTGCGCACGCTCAATCCCGGTGTCGATTTCAGCAAGGCCGGCACGGCGATCCAGGTGCCGAACATCGCGCCGTCCACCCTGCCCAAGGCGGCCAGGCTGGTGATCGACAAATCCGAGTCGACGCTGCGCCTGTTCGACGCGCAGGGCAAGGTGTACGCGCAGTTCCCGGTGTCGTCAGGCAGCCGGCACGATCCACTGCCGATCGGCACCTGGAAGATCCTCGGCATCTCGCGCGATCCGACCTTCCACTACAACCCCAAACTGTTCTGGGATGCGCGCAAGGGCGAAGGCAAGGCCACCCTGCCGCCGGGTCCGAACAATCCGGTCGGCCGCGTCTGGATCGACCTCTCCAAACCGCACTACGGCCTGCACGGCACGCCCGAGCCGGGCCACGTGGGCAAAACCGAATCACACGGCTGCGTGCGCATGACCAACTGGGATGCGCTGCAGGTTGCCGACGCGGTGGATGCGTCGGTGCCGGTGGTGATGCAGGAGTAGACGATGAAGACCGGACTGCTGCTGGCGGTGGGACTGGTGACCGGCGTGCTCGGCGTATGGGTGCTGGCGCCGCCGGCCGCCCCACGGGCATCGACTTCACCCGCAGAGGTGGCGCATTCCGCTTCCGCACCGGCCGTGGCGGCGGCAACGGCATCCGCTGCCGCGCCACCGATCGCGCCTGCCGCGCCTGCCGTCTCCGCGCCGGCAGCGTCCGCACCCGCCGGCAGCCTGCTGCTGCCGGTGCAGGGCATCGCCGCCACCCAACTGCAGGACACCTTCACCGATGCGCGCAGCGAAGGCCGCGTGCACGATGCCATCGACATCCTTGCCCCCGCCGGTACGCCGGTGCTGGCGGTGGCCGATGGCACGGTGGAAAAGCTGTTCGACAGCGAACGCGGCGGACTCACGCTGTACCAGTTCGAGCCGAGCGGACGCTACTGCTACTACTACGCGCACCTGCAGCGTTATGCCGATGGCATTGCGGAGAAAAAAGCGATCCGGCGCGGCGAGGTGATCGGCTATGTCGGCAGCACCGGCAATGCGTCACCTGACGCGCCGCACCTGCATTTCGAGATCCACCGTCTGGGCGCGGAACGGCAATGGTGGAAGGGCGAGTCGCTCAATCCCTATCCCGTGCTGCGCGGTGACGTCACGCTGGACTGAGCCGTGCGCTCAGGCCTGCGCGTCGAGTGCGGCCTGCAGTTCGAGCACATGCTGCGAGCGCGCCAGCCCTTCAGCCCCCGACGTTGCACAAGCTGCGCACCATTGCGCCCGCGCGAGCGCGCTGCGCAGCATCAGCCGCGCCACCTCGGGAACCGCAGTGGGGGCGGCCGCCTGCAACGCCAGCGCCGCATAGTCGCGGTCACGCGGCCAATCCAGTGCATCGGCGTCAGTCTCCAACACCGCCAGCAGGCGCTGTGCCTCTGCGACGGAGGCAACGCCACACAGGTCGGCCACGTGCGCATCGATGGCGTCGGTGCGGCTGCCCCGCCGGCGCAGCGCCTCGGCGGTGTGCTGCAGCGGCGTCATGATCGGGCGTTCCGGTTCTGCATCCACGTGTTCCTTGTGTCGATCCGTGCCGAGCATAGCCGGCACGGCGTGCAGGCCGCCACGGATTCAGATCTTGAGGTAGATCCGCCGCCGGTCCAGCGCCCACATCACGCCCCACCACAGCGCCACGAAGGCCAGCGCGCAGCATAGCGATGCCAGCGATGCCGACGGCAGCCGGTCCGCCAGCCAGGCGTATGCCGTGGCCCACACGCCGCTGGCCACCAGCACCAGCGACATCGCCGACGACCCGAGGTAGGCCGCAATCGCGTTGACGCCGAAGCGCCGCCCCAGCGCCGGCGCGCCCCAGCGATCCACCAGCAGATGCGCGGCCAGCAGCGCGAGCACCGACAGGCCACCGGCCCACAGCACGAAGCTGGGCGTCCACAGGTGCTTGTTGAGCGGCAGCAACAGGGTCGCCAGCGCGCCAAGGGCCACGCACGCCAGGGCCAGGCCGCCCAGCCGGGCAAGCTGTCCGGTACGCAGCCACGCACCGGCGCGCAGGCCCAGCAGCGTGGTCGCAATGGCGCCGGCAGTGCTCAGCAGTCCTTCCGGATCGTGGCCCAGGCCGGTTTCGGTGGTGTACGTGTAGAGCATCGGGGCGAACAGTGCGGTATCCAGGCGGCTGGCCACATTCACCCACGGGTCGAGCGATGCGCCGCTCAGCAGCACGAGGCCGTAACCGGACAGCAGCACGCCCATCACCCCCCATTGCGTGCGCGCACGGGTGTGGATCGCCAACAGGCCCACCACCGCCACGCACACGGCGATCCGCTGCAGCACGCCCCACAGGCGATACGCCGGCAGCTCGAACAACCACCACGCCAGCAGGTGCAGCAATGCGCCAGCGACCAGAATGCGCAACGCGCGCTGCAGCAGCCCGCGACGCAGCGCCGGCCGCGCCGCCGGGTCGTGCGCACGCGGCACCAGGCTGAAGGCCATCGACACGCCGGCGATGAACAGGAACAGCGGGAAGATCAGGTCGGTCGGGGTGAAGCCATGCCAGTCCGCGTGCAGCAACGGGGCATATACATGGCCCCAGTCGCCCGGATTGTTGACCAGCAGCATCGCCGCAACGGTCAGCCCGCGCAGTGCATCGATCGAGCCCATGCGCGGGGATGAAGCGACGCTCATGCGTCTTCGCGCTGGCCGCCGATCCACGTGCTGCGCACCTGCAACGCATCGTCCAGCAGCACCAGGTCGGCGCGATGGCCTTCGGCAATGTGGCCGTAGCGATCATCCAGGTTGAGGAACTCCGCCGGATAGGTCGACGCCATGCGCGCCGCCTCGGCCAGCGGCAGCCCCAGCAGCTGCACCGCGTTGCGGACGGCCGTGGCCATGTCCAGCGCCGAGCCGGCCAGCGAGCCGGCCGCGTTGCGCACCACACCATCCACCGCAGTGATGACCTCGCCATACAGCACGTAGCTGGGGTCCTCCGCACCCACCGGCGGCATCGCATCGGTGACCAGCATGACCTTGCCGCGCGGCTTGGCCGCCAGCGCCACGCGCAGGCTGGCCGGATGCACGTGCACGCCATCGGCGATGATGCCCACCCAGCTGTCGCGGTCTTCCAGTGCCGCGCCGACCGCGCCCGGCTCGCGACCGGTCAGGGGCGACATCGCGTTGTACAGGTGGGTGAAACCGCGGATGCCCGCCTCCAGGCCGGCACGGGCCTCTTCGTAGCTGGCGGCGGTATGGCCGGCGGCCACCACCACGCCCCGCTCGACCAGCGCGCGGATGCTGTCCAGCGGCACCCGTTCCGGGGCCAGCGTCAGCAGCGTGACGCCGTTGTCCAGCGACGCCGCCAGCGCGATCTCGGCCGCATCGGGCACGCGGAACTTGCTGGCATCGTGCGTGCCCTTGCGCGCCGGCGCGATGTACGGCCCTTCCAGATGGATGCCGAGCACGCCCGGCACGCCATCGATGATGGCCTGGCGGGTGGCGGCGATGGCGCTGCGCATCACCTGCAGGTCATCGCTGATCAGCGTGGGCAGCAGGCCGGTGGTGCCAAAACGCCGGTGCGCCTGGGCCAGCGTGCGCAGCGTGGCCACATCCGGCGTGTTGTTGAACAGCACGCCGCCGCCGCCATTGACCTGCGCATCGATGAAGCCCGGCAGCAGCCAGCCGCCGCCAAGATCCACCTGTTCGTCGGCCTGGCCGAGCGTGGGCGCGGCATCGGACACCAGCGCGGTGATGCGGCCACTTTCGATCACGACGGCGAGGTCGTCGCGGAAGTCATCGCCAGCCAGGACGCGGGCATTGCGCAGCACGGTTTTCATCAGACGGTTTCCGTCACCTTGTTCAGATGCGGCGGCAGGTCAGGGTTGTGCCCACGACGCAGTGCCAGCGCGTTGATCGCGCGGTAGAAGGCCTGCACGGCCAGCAGCGGGGCGCACGCCGGATGCGGCGCAGCCGGCAGCGCCAGGTCGCCGCCCACATCGGCCAGCCACACCTGCGCATCACGCGCGGCAAATTCCTCCACCACGGCACGGGTGCCGGCGCCGGTTTCGTCGGGCTGGGCAAAGGCCAGCACCGGGAAGCCCGGGCCGACCAGCGCCATCGGGCCGTGCTTGACCTCGGCCGAGCTGTAGGCCTCGGCATGCAGGCCGCAGGTTTCCTTGAACTTCAGTGCTGCTTCCTGCGCCGCGCCGAGGCCAAGACCGCGGCCGAGCACGAACAGGTTGTGCGCCGGCACCAGACCCTCGGTGAGCGACGACCAGTCGCTGTTCCAGGCCTGGCGGAGCGCGTCGGGGAGCACCCGCAGCGCGGCGATCAGTGCCGCGTCCTGGCTCCAGTACGCCACCAGCTGCAGGATCGCCGACAGCGAGGCGAGATAGCTTTTGGTCGCCGCCACGCTGCGCTCGGCACCGGCGCCAAGCGCAATCACGCTCTCGGCCAGCTGCGCCAGTGGCGAATCCTCCACGTTGACCAGTGCCACCACGCGCGCGCCGGCCGCCCGCGCGGCCTCCGCGTTGCGCAGCAGGTCAGGACTCCTGCCGGACTGCGAAATCACGATGTACAGCGCCCCGCGCAACTGCAGTGGTGCCTCATAGACCGAGCCCACCGACGGCGACGCCGACGCGGTCACCAGCCCGAGCCGGGTTTCCAGCAGGTACTTGGCATAGGTGGCGGCATGGTCCGAGCTGCCCCGCGCGCAGGTCACCACGAACGGCGGCGGCGCGGCGCGCAGGCTCGCCGCCAGCGTTTCCACCGCGACCTGGTTGCGCGCGAACTGCGCGGCGATCACGTCGGCGGCTTCCGCAGCTTCGCGGTACATCAGGGTCTCGTGGGGAGCAGGCAGGGACATGGGGACTCAGGTCGTTTCAGGAGAGGGAGGGCGTGCACCCTGCGGGCGCATCGGGGCAGTGGAACCGCGCACCACCAGTTGCGGCACGAAGCCCTGGTTCTGCAGCTGCAGCGGCGCATCGTCGTAGGCATCGCTGCGCAGCTGCGCGATCAACAGGCGCGCGGCGTGCCGTGCGATGTCTTCGGTGGCCTGCTTGGCGGTGGTCAGCGGCGGCCACGACTGGCGCGAGAACGGGCTGTCCTCGAAGCCGGCAATGGACAGGTCGTAGGGCACGTTCATGCCGGCCGACTTGGCCGCCGCCAGCACGCCGGCAGCAATTTCGTCGTTGGAGCCGAAGATCGCGGTGGGCGGCTCGCGCAGCGCCAGCAGACGGCGGGCGCCGCGGAAGCCGTCATCGAAGGTGTAGTCGCCCTGCACCACCAGGTGCTTGTCGATGGTCATGCCGTAATCGCGCAGCGCCGCCTCGTAACCGGCATGGCGCTCGCCGCTGGAGCGGTGCGAGCTGCCGCCCCACAGGAAGCCGATGCGCTGGTGGCCAAGCTGGATCAGATGCTCGGTGATCTCGTAGGCGGCCTCGCGATCGTCGACGAACACGCAGGCACCGTCTTCCGGGTCGGCGGTGGCGGCAATGATGCGCACCAGCTTGATGCCGCGCGCGGTCAGCGCCGCGACCAGGTCGCGGCGTTCGGACATCGGCGCGGTCAGCACCAGCCCGGCCAGACGCGAACGCTGCACCCAGTCGGCCAGTTCCTCGGCCAGCATCGGCGAGCTGGAGTCGCACGGATGGATCTGCAGCCCGAAGCCGGTCTCGCGGCAAGCGGCCAGCACGCCGTTCTGCACGCCGATGATGTGGTACGGGTTGGGGTTGTCGTAGACCAGCCCGACCACCAGCGTGGTGCCGGTGCGCAGGTTGCGCGCGGCGGGATCGGGCTCGTAGTCCAGTTCGGCGATCGCGCGCAGCACGCGTGCCCGCGTGGCCTGCATCACCGAGGGCTCATTGTTGATGACGCGCGAAACGGTCTTCAACGACACCTTGGCCCGTTCGGCGACATCCTTGATGGTCGCTCTGCGCATGCTCTTGTCCTGCAGGTTCCGTGGAGCGTCCATGATCGCCGATCACTGGCCGTCGCGGGACAGGCCGACCCGGTGACCCCGGACCGAGTAGAACAGGATGTACAGGTAGCACGGGATCATCAGGCCGGCGAACACCCACTGGAAGTCGATATGCTGCTTCAGCACGGCGAACGCCTGCGGGATGATCGCGCCACCGGCGATGGCCATCACCAGCAGCGCCGAGCCGGTTTCGGTGAAGCGGCCCAGGCCCCGGATGGCCAGCGGGAAGATCGCCGGCCACATCATCGCGTTGGCAAAGCCGAGCGCGGCCACGAAGCCCACCGACACATAGCCGTGGGTGAGCAGCGCACCGGCGCAGAACACCACGCCCAGCACGGCCGAGATGCTCAGGTAGCGCGACTGCGAAACCAGGTGCGGAATCAGCGCCAAGCCGACCAGATAGCCCACCAGCATCGCGCCCAGGGTGATCGAGGTGAACATCTTGGTCTGGTCCAGCGGCAGGCCGAAGCCGTGGCCGTAGGTTCCGATCGCGTCGCCGGCCATCACTTCCACGCCGACATACACGAACAGGCACAGCACACCAAGCCACAGGTGCGGGAACTGGAAGATGCTGGTGCGCTCGGCCACGCCGGCCGCGCGTGCCGGGGTGGCGTTGGCCTCGGCGGTCTTCAGCTCCGGCAGCGGCGAGAACAGCACACCCACCGCCAGCACCACCAGCAGCCCGGCCATCGCCATGTACGGCAGCTGGATCTTGGCCGCGAAGTCATTGAGCAGCACCGTTTTGGCTGCCGCATCGGCCACTTTCACCTGCGCATCCAGGTCGCCGATACCGTGCAGCACCAGGGTGCCGATCAGTACCGGGGCCAGCATGCCGGCGATCTTGTTGCAGATGCCCATCAGGGCGATGCGCCGCGCGGCCGTCTCGATCGGGCCGAGGATGCTGATGTACGGGTTGACGGCCGTCTGCAGCAGGGCCAGGCCGCTGCCGATGACGAACAGGCCACTGAGCGCGCCGGGATACCAGCGCTGCTGCGCGTAGTGGGCAAACACCACCGCGCCGGCCGCCATCACCAGCAGGCTCAGGCTGAGGCCCTTCTTCATACCGGTGCGCTTGAGGATCCACGATGCCGGCAGCGCAAGGAAGAAATAGGACAGGTAGAACACCATCAGCACCAGGAACGCGCCGACTTCGTCCAGCTCGAAGGCCAGTTTGACGAAGGTGATCAGCGGGCCGTTGAGCCAGGTGAAGAAGCCGATCAGGAAGAACAGCACGCCGATGATCAGGATCGAGGTGACCACGCTGGAACGCGCGGAAGCAGCAGGCACTGCAGACATCTGGAAGGCTCCTGCATCGACGGCGCGCAGAGCGGCGTCGGACGAATGGCTGGGAACAACGTTGTCACATTTATTCGACGTGCCCGCTGTCTTTGTCAACAACTTGCTGCGGCCCCGCGCTGCCATCCGGTCATGCTGCACCTGCGCAAACCGCTGCGCTGGGCCTGCAGCACCGGCGTGCAGCGCCGGTTTTCAGCGCGTTTGCGAAAACATGACGGCAGTGCGGTGAAAACGTTTTCGCGCGCAACCGCCCGTTGCAGCGCACCATCGAAAGTCGGAGGTTATCGTTGACATCGTTGTCAGAACGATTACAGACTCCGCCTCAATCGCCGGGCAGCAGCCTGGCCGTGCGCACCCAAGGGAGTCCGTGTGACCGCAGCTGCCCACTCTGTCCAGGCCCATGCCGCCTCCCCGGCGGTGCCGCCGTTCCTGGCCGCCGACGTGGGCGGGACGCATGTGCGGGTGGCCCGGGTCCAGGCCAGCCAGGATCCGGACCATCCGGTGCAGCTGCTGGAGTACCGCAAGTTCCGCAACGCCGATTACCCCGGGCTGAGCGCGATCCTGGCCGAGTTCCTGGCCGACGGCCCGCGCCCGGCCCACTGCGTGGTCGCCACGGCCGGCTATGCGCGCGACGACGGCACGGTCATCACCGCCAACGTGCCGTGGCCGCTGTCGGCCCGGCAGATCGAACGTGAGGTCGGCCTGGACCAGGTCTACATCGTCAACGACTTCGAAGCCGTGGCCTATGCCGCCGCACAGGTCGATGCCAGCGGTGTGCTGCAGCTGACCGGACCGGCCACGGCGCCGCGCGGCCCGACCCTGGTGGTCGGCCCCGGCACGGGACTCGGCGCGGCCGTGTGGATTCCCACCCCGCACGGGGCAGTGGTGCTGGCGACCGAAGCCGGCCAACCGACCCTGGCCACCACCACCGAACTGGAAATGGCGATCGTGCGGCAGATGCTGCGCGACCGGTCGCACGTGTCGGTCGAGCAGGCACTGTCCGGCCCGGGTCTGATGAATCTGTACCGCGCGCTGTGCGCGATCAACGGCCAGGCACCCACGCTGGCCAGTCCGGATGCGATCACCGCTGCGGCGATGGCCGGCCAGGACGCGCAGGCGCGCCAGGCGCTGGAGGTGTTCTGCGGGCTGCTCGGCAGCACGATCGGCGACATGGCCCTGCAATACGGCGTCACCGGTGGGGTGTACCTGGCCGGCGGCATCCTGCCGCAGATCCGCGAATTCCTGTTGAACAGCAGTTTCGTCGAGCGCTACCTCAACAAGGGGCCGATGCGCGAAGCGCTGGAACGCATTCCCGTGAAGGTGGTCGAGCACGGGCAGCTGGGCGTCATCGGCGCTGCCAGCTGGTACCTGGGCCGTCAGGACGCCTGAGCGGGCGCACCGGACAACGCAACACGCAGTACGTGGCAGAGAAAGACGCGCACCGGCAACGGGCGCCCGGCAAGGTCGAACCAACCGCACGCCGTCGCTGGCGAACCATCGGATTGATGAGGAGAGACATCATGAACCACCGCAAGAGTCTGCTTTCGGCAGCCATTTTCAGCTGTCTTGCCTTCAGCGCCCACGCGCAGCAGACGCCCCAGGACCTGGACACCGTGCAGGTCGTGGGCATCCGCGCCAGCCTGGAGAAGTCGCTGGACACCAAGCGCAACAACGTCGGTGTCTCCGAAGCGATCACCGCCGAGGACATCGGCAAGTTCCCGAGCACCAACGTCGCCGAGGCGCTGTCGCAGATCCCCGGCGTCACCCTCGACCGTCGTTTCGGCCAGGGTGAGCGCGTCAGCATCGACGGCACCGATCCCAGCCTCAATCTGACCTTCCTGGACAACCACCCGGTCGCCCAGGCGATCTGGCTGTACGGCGAGCAGCCCAACCGTGGCTTCGACTACACCCTGCTCTCGCCGCAGATCCTGGGCCGTGCGGAAATCATCAAGTCGTCCGAAGCGCGCCTGACCGAAGGCAGCCTGGGCGGCACGGTGCTGATGCACAGCCGCAAGCCGCTGGACCTCAAGCAGAACGAAGTGGCTGCCTCGATCGGCTACAGCTACAGCCAGCAGGCCAGCGAAGGCAAGCCGAATGCGTCGGCGCTGTACAGCTGGAAGAACGATGAGGAAACCTTCGGCATCGCCGTGTCGGCCCAGCACTACGAAGAAGCCGTGGACCGCCAGGGCATCGAAGTGTTCGGTTATGCCAAGGCCTCCACTTTCACCAATGCCACCGGCGTGGCCGGTGACGTGGACGTGCCCAACTCGATCAACGCCGCGTGGTTCCAGCAGGAACGCAAGCGCGACAGCGCCGTGGTCAACCTGCAGTTCAAGCCGACCGATGCGCTCGAGTTCAATCTGAGCGGCCTGTACATCAAGGAGAGCTTCGACAACTACAACCAGTCGATGTACTCGTTCCTGACCTGGAATCCGGGCACCGTCGGTGCGGTGGACCAGCTTGGCGGCGTGCGCAACGGCGTGGCCACCAGCGGCCACTCCAACGCCAGCGCCACCGCCAACAGCGGCACGGTGATCTACGACAACAACGTGCGCGAATCGGAAGTCACCACCAAGGGCCTTGACCTGCGTGGCGCCTGGAAGGGCGAGCGCTGGGGCGTGAGCGGCCAGGCCGGCCAGAGCAAGTCGGAAAACAAGGATCTGGCCCAGTACTTCATCGAGCCGTTCTACAACGGTGCGTACAGCTGGAACATCAACGATGGCCTGAAGTTCGACAACCCGACCGACGCGCGCGATCCGGCCAAGTGGAACTCCGCCGGTGGCTGGTTCGGCAACAACGGCGTCTTCTCCACCGAGAGCAAGGACAGCTACGCCCAGCTGGATTTCAACGTCCAGTTCGACAGCATCTTCAACCAGCTGCAGTTCGGCGTGCGTCACGGCAAGCATGACGAAGACTTCAAGCTCAACGTCTACGGCGGCGTCCGTCCGGGCAGCCTGGCCGACGTCGGCACCATCGGGCTGACCGACATCCAGGGCTTCGGCGACGACCAGTCGCGCCACATCCAGGCCGGCCGCAACAACGTGCTGAACTGGGTCAAGGGCAGCCCGCTGGACTTTGCCAACCCGGATCCGTCCAGCTACCTCAACAACAGCTGGGCCCTGCAGCAGACCAACAACGCCGCCTATGCACAGTTGAACTTCTCCAACGGCCCGCTGCGCGGCAACGTCGGCGTGCGCTACGTCGATTCCAAGACCAAGGGCAGCGGCTTCGTCTACGGCGGCACACCGACCCTGGACGACCTGGACAGCAAGTGGCAGACCCGGACCAAGTCCGAAGACTTCATCCTGCCGTCGCTGAGCCTGGCCTGGGATACCGACAGCGACTGGGTGTTCCGCTTCGCTGCCGCCAAGGTGATCGCCTGGGCGCCGTACAACCAGATGGTCAACAACACCTTCCTCAACGACACCCAGCTCACCGGCAGCGGCGGCAACGCCAATCTGTCGCCGTATGAGTCGTGGAACTACAACCTGTCGGCCGAGTATTACTTCGCCCCGCAGTCGGTGGTCGCATGGTCGGTGTTCTACAAGAAGATCGACAACTACATCGATACCTCGGCCACCATCGAGCGTCAGTACAACTCGATCCGCGATACCTCGCCGGCCAACTGGGCCAACATCGTGGGCACCAACGGCTGCGCGGCTGATGGCTACTGCGACTACAGCATCCAGCGTCCGCGCAACGCCGGCAGCGGCCACGTCAAGGGCTTCAATATCAGCTTCCAGCAGCCCTTCGGTGAAAGCGGCTTCGGCCTGACCGCCAATTACACCTACGCCAACGGTGAGAACAACACCGGTGATCCGCTGCCGTACCAGTCGCGCAATGCGGTGGCCTTCAGCCCGTACTACGAGAAGGGCCCGATCAACGCGCGCCTGACCTACAACTGGCGCTCGCATTACCTGGCCGGCGGCTACGTGGCCGGTGCCGCCCCCGCCAGCGTGGACGACTACGCCGAACTGGGTGCGAGCGTCGGCTACACCTTCAACGAGAACTGGTCGCTCAACATCGACGCACAGAACCTGCTGGATGAAACCTACTTCCAGTACCTGGGCGACAAGGAGCATCTGGCCGGCAAGTACAAGAGCGGCCGCCGCTACATGGCCACCCTGCACTTCAAGTTCTGATTCCCGACGCAGTACGCTGAACGCCTGAACGACGGGCCCGGACCTCCGGGCCCGTTTTTACAGGTGGACCCCGATTCGCTACAAAGGAATGACCCGATGCTCACCCGCACCCGTCGTACCTCGCTGTCGCTGCTGACGTTCGCGCTGGCTGCTTCCCTCGCACCGCTGGCCCAGGCCGCCGATGCCCTGGCACCCGATGGCCCGCGCGCCCTGCCCGGTTCGCTGCCGCTGATGCCCGTGCCAGCCAGCGTCGAACGCATCGACGGTGCCGGTTACACCGTCACTGCCACGACGCCGGTCCATGCCGAGGGCGATGCCGCGCGGCGCGTCGCGGGGCAGTTCACCACCCTGCTGCGCGACAGCGGTGGCCCGGCGCTGCAGGTGCAGGCGGGCCGCGGCAAGGAGGGCGTGCGCTTCGTGCTCGACAAGGCGCTCAAGACCGGCGCGGAAGGCTATCAGCTGCGCACCGGCAGCACCGGCGTGACCGTGCAGGCCGCCACCGAAGCAGGCCTGTTCTACGGTGCGGCGACCCTGTCACAGCTGGCTACCACGGGCGCGGGTGGCACTGTGCCGGCGCTGCGCATCGACGATGCCCCGCGCTTCAGCTGGCGCGGGCTGATGCTCGATTCGGCACGCCACTTCCAGAGCCTGGACGAGATCAAGCGCGTGCTCGACGCGATGGCCGAACAGAAGCTCAATACCTTCCACTGGCATCTCACCGACGACCAGGGCTGGCGCATGGAAATCAAGCGCTACCCGAAGCTGACCGGGGTCGGCAGTTGCCGCATTCCTGCCGGCGACGGCGGCCGCGATCCGGCCACCGGCGCGCCGCGCCCGTACTGCGGGTTCTACACCCAGGACCAGATCCGCGAGGTCATCGCCTATGCGGCCGCGCGCCACATCCAGGTGATTCCGGAAATCGACGTGCCCGGCCATGCCACCGCCGCGATTGCCGCGTACCCCGAACTGGGCACGCTGGATACCCCGCTCACGCCACTGAGCGAATGGGGCGTGTTCCCGAACCTGTTCAACACCGAGGAAAGCACGTTCCGATTCCTGGAGAACGTGCTGGAGGAAGTGATCGCGCTTTTCCCCGCCAAGTACGTGCATGTGGGCGGCGATGAAGCGGTCAAGGACCAGTGGAAAGCCTCGGCCCGGGTGCAGGCCCGCATGCGCGCGCTTGGCGTGGGCGACGAGATGGAGATGCAGAGCCATCTGATCAAGCGCTTGGAGAAGTACCTGGAACAGCACGACCGCCGCCTGATCGGCTGGGACGAGATCCTCGAAGGCGGCCTGCCGCCGGAGGCCACGGTGATGTCGTGGCGCGGCACCGAGGGGGGCCTGAAGGCCGCCAGCGAAAGGCATGACGTGATCATGTCGCCGGTCACCGACATGTACATGGACTACCTGCAGACCACCTCGGACAACGAACCGCCGGGCCGCCCGCTGACCACGCCGCTGGCGCGCGTGTACGGCTTCGAGCCGGTCCCCGACGCGCTGGCGCGCGACAAGCAGCAGCACATCCTCGGCCTGCAGGCCAACATGTTCACCGAGCACACGCGCAGCTACGCGCGCCTGCAGCACAACCTGTTCCCGCGGTTGGCCGCCGTGGCCGAAACCGGCTGGTCGCCGCGTGAACGCCGCGACTACGGCGACTTCCTCGCACGTCTGCCGACCCAGCTGCAACGCTGGCAGGCGATGGGGATCGCCTACGCGCAGACCCCGTTCGAGGTGGAACTGGACACCCGCGACGACCGCAAGGCCGGCACCGCCACACTCACGCTGCGCAATCCGCTGGGCTACGAGATCCGCTACAGCACCGATGGCAGCGCGGTCACGCCACAGTCGCCGCGCTACAGCACGCCCCTGCAGCAGCCGCTGCCGGTCGCGCTGCAGGCGGCCGCCTTCTTCGACGGCAAGGCGCTGGCCCGTGCGGCCAGCCGCTTCGATATCACCGCCGCCTCGCTGCTCAGCCGCACCGATGAGCACCTGGCGCTGTGCCCGGGCGAAGGCAAGCTGCTGCTGCGGCTGGAAGACGACGGCCCGGCCGACGGCGCGCGGGCGATCTTCAACGTCAACATCTTCAATCCGTGCTGGTTCTGGCAGGACGCGGACCTGGACGGCATCGCGCGCCTGCGCGTGCGTGCCGGCCAGATTCCGTACTACTTCCAGCTTGCCCACGACGAGCCGCAGCGCCGATTCAGCCCTGCGCGCAGCGCGCACGGCGAGATGGACATCCTCAACGGCCAGTGCGATGGCGCCCCGCTGGCGACCGTGCCGCTGCCCGCCGTACCGGGCAAGGACGGCTTCATCACCCTGGAGGCCGCGCTGCCGCGTTCGCTCAAGGGCACGCAGAACCTGTGCGTGCGCTTCACCGGCGACACCCGGCCGACGATGTGGGTACTGGACGAACTGACCCTGCTGCCGAAGTAGGGTTCACCCCAAAGGGGTCGTGCCGGCCGCTGGCCGGCACGACCTGCGATGGGTGCGGTGGCTTACCCGCGCAGGCGGACCAGCAGATCGCGCAGCGGGGTGAACGCGAGCGCCATACCGGCCAACACGCCAAGACTGTTGGCCAGCGCATCCATCGGGTCGGCCATGCGGTCGCGGGTCAATGCACCCTGCGCGACTTCAATGCCGATGCCCAGGCCAACCAGGCCCACCGCTGCCCATGCCAGTGGCGCACGTGGCCGGTAGATCTGGACCGCCGCCGAAGCCAGCAGGAAATACGCCAGGAAGTGCTCGACCTTGTCGCTGTTCTCCGGCAACGCCAACGGCGGTGGCGGGATCAGGCACACAGTGACCGTGACCAGGATCGCCAGCCACCACAGCGCCAGCCACACCCGCGGCCAGCGCAATGGCTTCAACACGACGATGCCTGCCACCTCACAGGCGCCAGGTCAGGTCGCCGAGCAGGAATGCGGCCTCGAACGTCACATCGCGCTGGAAGCCCATCACCTGGAAGCGCTCACCCATTTCTGTGGGCAGGGTGAGTTTCTTGACCTGGTCGCGCAGGCGCACGCGCCCTATCTCGTCGGTGCGCGCCTCCGCCTTCTCCAGCAGCCCGTCCAGGCCGTTGCCGAGCAGGAAACTGGCCTGCGTGCAGTAGCCGGCAAGCTCGAACCCCGCCCCGGTGCCGGCCTCGGCCAGCGCGGTGAAATCCACCGACGCGGTCAGGTCCTGCAGGCCCGGCCAGCGGTAGACATCGTTGTGGACGTGGTGGCGGTAGAACGCGCGCATCGTGCCGTCGTCGCGCTCGTCCTGGTAGAACTCGATGCGCGGATAGCCGTAATCCACGAACAGCATCGCGCCACGCTTGAGGCCGCCGGCCACCGCCTGGATCCAGTACGGCAGCTGCGGCAGCAGCTCGGACCGGTAACCGTCGGCGAAGGGCTTTTCGCGGTAGGCCTCCACGTGCCGCACGGCCGCACCGAGCAGCGCGTCGGCCGGCTGCGCACCGCGCACGAAGGCGCCCTGCGCGTCCAGCTCCACGGTTTCCTCGTAAATCATGCCGTCCTTGGCCAGGAAGCGCGGCGTGGGCAGCGCATCGATCACCTCGTTGGCGAACACCATGCCGTCCCAGTCGTCGTCGAACGGCCCGTCCAGCCATTCCACCAGCGCGAACAGCGGCGGTACCAGCGCCTTTTCCAGGCGTTCGCGCTGGCGCTCGCGCAGGTCCGCGCTGGGCTCCAGGATCGCGTAGCGGTCCGGCAGCGCATCCAGCTCCAGCATGCGCTTGAGCAGGATCTCGGCGAACGCGCCGCTGCCGCCGCCCAGTTCCAGGAACCGCGCCTGCGGGCCAAGCTGCTGCATCACCGGCGCGACCGCGTTGGCCACGGTGGCGGCGAACAACGAGCCGATTTCCGGCGAGGTGGTGAAATCGCCGGCGCTGCCGAACTTGCTGGCGCCGGCGCTGTAGTAGCCCCACCCGGGGGCGTACAGGCTCAGCTCCATGAAGCGCGCGAACGGCATGGCACCGCCATTGGCGAGGATTTCCTCACGCAGGGCGGCGGCCAGCGTCTCGCTGTGGGCCAGGGCGTCGGACTCGGGAAGGGGCAGTGGGGAATGCATGGCGCGGGCGATTGCGGTGACAATGCACAGCATAGCCGAGCAGGGAGTTACCCCCGATGACCGACACCGCGCCCGTGGCGCTGATCACCGGCAGTGCGCGCCGGATCGGCGCGGCCATCGCCCGCCAGTTCCATGCCTGCGGCTGGTCGGTGGTGCTGCACGCCCATACCTCCACCGCCGAGCTGCAGCAGATGGCCTTCGACCTGGACATGCTGCGCCCGGGCAGCGTGCTGGCCCTGCAGGCCGACCTGCGCGATGCCGACGCCCTGCCCGACCTGGTCGAGCAGACCGTGGCGCAGTTCGGGCGGCTCGACGCGCTGGTCAACAACGCCTCCAACTTCTACCCCACCCTGCTCGGCCAGATCACCGCCGAGCACTGGGACGACCTGTTCGCGGTCAACGCGCGCGCGCCGCTGCTGCTGGCCCAGGCCGCCGCGCCGCAGCTGCGCCGCCACCAGGGCAGCATCGTCAACCTGACCGATCTGCACGGTACCCAGCCGATGCGCGACCATCCGGTCTACAGCGCGGCCAAGGCGGCACTGGAAATGGTCACCCGGTCACTGGCGCTGGAACTGGCCCCCAAGGTCCGGGTCAACGCGGTGGCGCCCGGCGCGATCCTCTGGCCCGAGCAGGGCAAGGACGATTTCGCGCAGCAGGCGCTGCTGGCCCGCACGCCACTGGCCCGCACCGGCACCGTGGAGGAGATCGCCGAAGCCGTGTACTGGCTGGTCAGCGACGCCCCGTTCATCACCGGCCACACCCTGCGTGTGGATGGCGGCCGCCAGCTCACCTGACATGGGTGCCGGTCAGCGGCCGGCCCTACAGCGCCACTTCCTCGAAGCGGTCGTGGTGCTGCCCATGTGCCCGCCACAGCGTCGCCAGGTCCAGCCCGCTGACCGGGTCGATGAAGTCCGGGGCGATGTCGGCCAGCGGCTTGAGCACGAACGCGTGCTTGAGCTCGGGGCGCGGAATGCGCAGGTGGCCGGGCCCTTCCACGATCAGGTCGCCATAGAACACCACGTCGATGTCCAGGGTCCGGTCGCTGAAACGGGGGCCGCTGCGATCACGCCCGTGGGCGTCTTCCAGCGCGTGCAGCCAGGCATCCAGCGCGTCCAGCGGCAGGTCGGTCTCGATCACCACCGCGTTGTTGAGGAATGCCGGACCGTCGAAGCCGACGGCCGCCGTCCGGTAGGCCGGGGAGACGCGGATGTCGCCGAAGCGCGCGCGCAGGGCCTCCACCGCGGCGTGAAGATGCTGTTGCGGCTGCAGGTTGCTGCCCAGGCTCAGGAGCGCAGTGGTCATGGTATTCAGCGTGCGTGGGGCGAATCCACATGGTGCCGTCACGGCCACCGCATAGAATCGGGGTGCACATCATAGGACACCGACATGACCTATTGCGTCGGCATCGAGGTGAACGAAGGCCTGGTCTTCGCCGCCGATACCCGCACCAACGCCTCGCTGGATGATGTCCGCGTCCACCGCAAGCTGCATGAGTTCGAGTTTCCGGGCGAAGCGGCCCTGGTGATCATGGCCGCCGGCAACCTGGCCACCACCCAGCTGCTGATCTCGCGGCTGCGCCGGGACGTGGAGGAGCAGCGCGCGGAAAACCTGCGGGCGTACCGGCACCTGTTCGAGGTCGCCGAGTATGTTGGCCGCGTGCTGGTCGACAGCCAGGTCAATGCCACCTCGCAGGACGCCGGCCACGATGGCATCGTCACCCACGCCACCCTGATCCTGGGCGGACAGATCGCCGGCGAGCACCCGGGCCTGTACATGATCTACCCGCTGGGCAACGCCATCGCGGCCTCGCCGGAAACCCCGTTCCTGCAGATCGGCGAGTCCAAGTACGGCAAGCCGATTCTGGACCGCATCCTGCGCCCGCAGACCCGCCTGGAAGACGCGGCGCGCACCGCGATCGTGTCGCTGGATTCGACCATCCGCTCAAACCTGTCGGTGGGCCTGCCGATGGACCTGGTACTGATCCGCGACGGCGACCTGCGCATCAGCCAGCGCATGCGGCTGGCCGGCGATTCGCCGTTGTATGCCGAAATCCACGGCAGCTGGTCGCACAAACTCGAGCAGGCCGTTGCCAGCCTGCCGGCGTTTCCCTGGGAACACTGATGCAGGTACCGGCCGCTGGCCGGTACGCCCTTGCAGACGCCCTTACGCCGTCTCCAGCGCCTCGGCCACCGAGCGGAACACCTGCTGCATTTCCAGCGGCTTGCGCAGCACGTGCACGTTGATGGACGGCGGGAACACCGCCAGCGGCACGGTCACGTCGGCTTCTTCCAGCACCAGCGCCGGCCCTCGATAGCCAAGCGACGCCATCTCGCCGAGCAGATGGCTGGCCGAGAGCAGCTTGGAGCCGGCATCGGCGATCACCAGCGCCGGCATCGCCTCCTGCTGCATCCAGCGCAGCGCGGCCGCACCGTCGGAGGCCAACTGCAGGTGGTAGCCCTGGCTGGACAATGCGTTGCCGAGCAGGGACAGGCGCGTGGCCTCGCCGTCCACCACCAGAATCGACTGGCCGGCACCGGCAGCGATCGGCCCGTCGATGGCCTCGTGGGGGGCCGCCAGCTCCTGCATCGGCAGCAGCAGGTCGAAGCGGGTACCCACGCCGGGGACGCTGTCCACATGGATGCTGCCGTGCGCGCCTTCGACGATGCGCTTGCACGAAATCAGGCCCAGACCGGTGCCGTTGGCCTTGGTGGTGAAGAACGGATTGAACAGGTGCGACAGGGTGTCGGCGTCCATACCGGTGCCTTCGTCGGTCACCGAGATGCGCAGCCAGTCCTCGCCCTTCCCGTCCAGGTCCGCTGCCGCGCGCAGGGTCAGGCGTCCGCCGCCGGGCATGGCCTGGATCGCGTTCAACGACAGGTTCAACAGCACCTGCTGCAGTTCGGTGTAGTTGGCATCCACCGCCAGGCCTTCCTCGGCCACGTCCAGCTGCAGGGTCACCTTGTCGGGGAGGTTGCTGCGCAGCAGCAGCTCGACCGCCTCGAACAGATGGGCGATGCAGATGTGCTCGCTCGGCTTGCGCGAGCCACGTACGAAGGAGAGCATCGACTCGGCCATCTCGTGGCCGCGCCGGCCGCACTCGGCGATCACGTCGGCCAGGTGGTGCAGCTGCGGGTCCTCGGTGCGGGCCTTGAGCAGGTCCGGCATGATCAGCAGCGGCTGCAGGATGTTGCGCAGGTCGTGGCTCAGCCCGGCCGCCAGCAGCGACAGGCTTTCCAGCCGCTGGGCGCGCATCAGCTCGGCTTCCACGCGCTGGCGTTCGATGCCGCTGCGCGCCTCGCGCACGGCGCGGGCCACCGCCGACGGCAGTCGCGCCGGATGGTGCTTGATGATGTAGTCGTTGGCGCCCTGGTGCAGGGCCGCCACCGCGTTTTCCTCACCCATCGTGCCGGACACGAAGATGAACGGTACATCCGGGCAGGTGGCGCGCACGATCTGCAGGGCCTCGTTGCCGGAGAAGCCGGGCATGCTCAGGTCCGAGAGCACGATGTCCGGCAGGAAGCGCTCCAGCGCCTCGCGCAGTTCATCGGCGCTCTCGACCCGCTCGAAACTGGCCTCAAGGCCGGCATCGAGCATCTGCTCGCACATCAGTTCAGCGTCTTCCGGCGAGTCTTCGATCAGCAGGACACGCAGTGCACCCAACGCAGGGCCGGTCAGCGGCATGGGATTACTCGAGTTCCGGAGCCTGGTTGATGACGGCCCAGAACTTGCCCAGGGTCTGCACTGCGCCGAAGAACTGATCCACGTCCACCGGCTTGACGACGTAGGCGTTCACGCCCATGTCCCAGCTGCGGGCCAGATCGCTCTCCTCGCGCGAGGAGGACAGGATCACCACCGGCAGGCGCTTGAGCTCGTCGGTGCTGCGGATTTCGCGCAGCACTTCCAGGCCGTCCATGCGCGGCATCTTGATGTCCAGCAGCAGCACCGCCGGCAGACCTTCCTCGCGGTTGGCGAAGGCGCCACGACGCAGCAGGTAGTCCATCGCTTCGACGCCGTCTTCGACGTGCACGATCGGATTGGCCAGGCGGGCTTCTTTCAGCGCGTCGACCGCCATCTCGGCGTCGGCAGGGCTGTCCTCGGCAAGGAGGATGGTACGGAGTGCGGTCATGCGGCAGAGCCCTTGTTGATTGCGTCGAGTGCAGGAGGAAGGAGGAAGTGGAACGTGGCGCCCTGGTCGACCACCGACTCGGCCCAGATGCGGCCACCGTGCCGGGTCAGCACGCGGCGCACGCTGGCCAGGCCGATGCCCGTACCTGGGTAGTCGCTGGCCTTGTGGAGCCGCTGGAACACGCCAAACAGCTTGCCGGCGTAGGCCATGTCGAAGCCGGCGCCGTTGTCGCGTACCGAGAACAGGTGGCTGCCATCGGGCTGCAGCTTGTAGTCGATCTCGATCCGCGCCGGATCCCGGGTGGAAGAATACTTGATTGCGTTGCCCAACAGGTTCAGCCAGACCTGCCGCATCATGTTCTCGTCGGAAACGATGATCGGCAGCGGGGCGATCGACCACTCAACCTGCCGCTGGACGCCGCTGGCCTCGGCTTCGCTCTGCAGGTTGGCGTCCAGCATCGAGCGGGTGTCGGCAACCAGCGACTGCATGTCCACCGCCTGCAGGCGCATCGCCGCCCGACCCAGGCGCGAGTAGACCAGCAGGTCGTCGATCAGCGCGGCCATGCGCCGCGCCGAGTTGGAAATCACCCCGAGGTAATGCTGGGTCTTCTCGTCGGCCTCCTCGCCCAGGTGGCGGGTGAGCTTGTCCGAGAAGCCGGCGACATGCCGCAACGGCGCGCGCAGATCATGCGAGACCGAATAGCTGAATGCTTCCAGTTCGCGATTGACCTCCGACACCTGCTCGACCTTGCCTTCCAGCTGGCGGTTCAGTTCCTCCACGCGCTGCTGTACCGCACGCTGCACGGTGACATCGCTGACGGTCATCAGGACGACTTCGTCGTCCTTGTCCGGCAGCGGCATGCGCCGCGCGTTGATCAGCATCGTGCGCGACACGTCGTCCGCCGTGCGCTGCTCGTGTTCGTAGTCCCACAGTTCGCGGCCACGCACCAGCACATCGGTCAGGCGCTGGCGCACCACCGCGTCCTTCCAGGCGCCATCGCCGACGGTGTCCAGCGCCATGCCGTCGGGCGAATCGGCCTCATCCAGACCGTACAGCTCGGCAAAGGCCGGGTTGTGCATCTGCACGCGCAGCTGGCGATCCAGCAGCACGATGGGTTCGCGCACCGTATGCAGCACCGAGGCCGCGCGTGCGGCCGAGCGCAGCGACTGCCGTTCGGCATTGAGGCGGTGGCCGATCTGCCGGTGCAGCAGCCACAGCACCAGGCCCAGCAGCAGCAGCTGCACGATCAGCGCGCTCCACGAGATAATGTCGCTCTGCCGCTGTTGCTTGACGAGGTTCGCGGTCCGCTGGGCGAGCAGATTCTCCTCGTGCTTCTGCAGGTCTTCGACCAGGTTGCGGATCGGGTAGCGGGTGGTCATGTCCTGAACCAGCTGGCGCTGGTCGGAGGTCGGCGAGGAGCGCGCCAACTGTTTGGCCAGCTCCATGCGCCGTTCCAGCATGGACTCGATGCGGCCGATGCGCACCAGCTGGTCGGGGTTGTCCTGGGTCAGCATCGCCAACTTGGACAACCGGGTGGGGATGTCGTTGGTCTGGGCCATGCGCTCGCGCAGCCCGGGCGCGTCGATGCCCTTGGACATCGTCAGCGCGGCCGATTCCACGTCGCGGACGTCGGCCTGCAGCTGGTACAGCGCAACGCCCACCTGCTGGGTATGACTCACCCACTCCATCGCATTGGCGTTTTCCTGTTGCAGCTTGCGCTGCGTCAGCCACGGCACCACGATGATGGCGATCGCCGCCAGTCCCAGTGCTGGCAAGCGCCAGCGATCCCAGATTTCATCACTGAAAACCAGTGCCATAGTCCCTCGTCAGCTCACTGTGCCGTGACTGGCCATGCGCACCCGCGGCAGGCCGTCAAGCGCGCCACACCTGCGGTGGCGGAATGGCCAATATACCGCAGCCCATGTGTGAATACGGTGGTGGACCGGGCTGATGAACGCATAAAAAAGGGCGCGCCGGATGGCGCGCCCCCTCGGGTGCGGGGATGTACCGGCCAATCAGCGGGCAGCGGCCACCTTCAGTGCGCTGGCATCGACGCGCTTGACGCCTTTGATGCCCTGGGTCACGCGGACGGCCTTGTCATGCTCTGCCTGGCTGGCCACGGTGCCACTGAGGGTGACAACACCGTTGACGGTCTCCACCTTCACTTCGGTGCCGGGGACGTTCTTGCTGGTCAGCAGGTCGGCCTTGACCTTGGTGGTGATCCAGCTGTCGGTCACCGGTTCGGCGGAGTCATGGGTGTCGGCATGGGTCATCGCCGCCGCGTCGGTGCTCTTGGGTGGGGTCTTGGCCATGACCGAGGACGTGCCCAGCACCATACCGAAGGCCAGCGAAGCAGCAAGCAGATTACGGGTAGTAAGGGTCATCTCGGATGTCTCCTGCGGGTTGGTGGGCCCAGTGTCGATGCAGCGCCGTGTGCAGCACGTCGCCGCGGCATAACGCTGCTGTGAACCGCTCAGCTTCCTGCACCGCCGTTCAGATTTCCGTGCGTCATGCGCAGCCGGTACGCTCTGCATTCCCCCTGCTTCGTGGAGTGCGACATGGCCACCGCGTTGAATATCGGGCTGATCGGCTACGGACTGGCCGGACGTGTGTTCCATGCACCGTTGATCCGGCACACGCCCGGCCTGGTGCTGCACGGCATTGCCAGTTCGCGGCGCGACCAACTGCTGCGCGAGTTCACCGACGTGCGCATCTGCGCCGATCCGCAGCAGCTGTTCGATGATCCCGCGGTGGATGGCGTGGTGATCGCCACGCCGAACGACACCCACGCGCCGCTGGCCCATGCCGCGCTGGCCGCAGGCAAGCATGTACTGGTGGACAAGCCGTTCGCGCTGTCGGTGGCCGAGGCCGACGCCCTGCTGCAGGCGGGGCTCGCCGCCGAGCGCGTCATCACCGTATTCCACAACCGCCGCTACGACGCCGATTTCCTGACCCTGCGCCAGCAGGTGGCCGAAGGCTGTCTGGGCGAGATCGCCGAGTGCCACTCGCATTTCGACCGATACCGGCCGCAGGTACGCGACCGCTGGCGCGAAGGCGACGGCCCCGGTGCCGGGTTGTGGATGGACCTGGGCCCGCACCTGCTCGACCAGATGCTGCAGCTGTTCGGCTGGCCGCAGGCGATCAGCGTGGATCTGCTGGCGCAGCGCGCGCACGCGCGCAGCGACGACTACGTCCATGCCGTGCTGCATTACCCGCGACACCGCGCGATTCTGCACGCCGGCTCGCTGGTGGCCGCCGGCACGCCGCGCTTTGCCGTGCATGGCAGCGCCGGCAGCTGGGTCAAGGAAGGGCGCGATGTGCAGGAAGACCAGTTGCGCCGCGGCATCGCGCCCGGTGCCCCGGGCTGGGGCATCGACCCGGTGCATGGACACCGGGTGGTGGTCGATGCCGAAGGGCACGCGCACCGCAGCAGCGTGGACAACCTGCCGGGCGACTACCGCGCCTGCTACGCCGCCTTCCGCGACGCGATGCTGGGCCAGGGCGAACCGCCGGTCACCGCCGCGCAGGTGATGAAGGTGATGCGCCTGCTCGATGCCGGCCAGCGCAGCGCCGCGCACGGCGCGCGCATCGCCCTGGAGTGAACCGCCGGCTCACCCCTTCGGGTGGATGGCGTGGCCACCGAACTCGTTGCGCATCGCCGCCAGCAGGCGGTCGCTGAAGGAGTTCTTGTCACGCGAACGCAGGCGCTCCAGCAGCGACAGCGTGATCACCGGCGCCGGCACGTCCAGGTCGATCGCCTCGGCCACGGTCCAGCGGCCTTCACCGGAGTCCTCCACGTACGGCGCGATGCCGTCCAGCTGCGGGTTGCGGCCCAAGGCATCGGCGCTCAGGTCGAGCAGCCAGGAGCGCACCACGCTGCCGTGCTGCCAGGCCCTGGCGACCTCGGCCAGATCCAGGTTGAACTCGGACTTGTGCTGCATCAGCGCGAAGCCTTCGGCGTAGGCCTGCATCATGCCGTACTCGATGCCGTTGTGGACCATCTTGCAGAAGTGGCCGGCACCGCTGGGACCCACATGCGCCCAGCCGCGGTCGGCCGCCGGCGCGAGCGTGCGGAAGATCGCGCCGACGCGCTCCACGGCCGCCGCATCGCCGCCGATCATCAGGCTGTAGCCCTCCTGCAGGCCCCACACCCCCCCGCTGGTCCCGCAGTCCAGGTAGGTCACACCGTCGGCCAGCAGCTGCGTGGCGCGGCGCATGGAATCCTTGTAGTACGAATTGCCGCCGTCGATGACTACATCGCCCTCGGCCAGGTGCGGGGCGAGCGACGCCAGCGTCTGGTCCACCACCTCGCCGGCCGGCACCATCAGCCACACCACGCGCGGCACCGGCAAGGCGGCCAGCGCATCGGCGACCGCCGCGGTGACCTCGATCCCGCGTGCGGCCGCGCTGGCACGCGCGCCTTCACCGGGGTCCACGCCGATCACGCGGTGCCCACCGCGCTGCAGCCGTTCGGCCATGTTGGCGCCCATGCGCCCCAGTCCAATCATTGCAATGTCCATCGATCACCTTTGCTCAGCTTGCGAATTCGTGTGGGGAGCCGGCACCCCGGCCGCGCACTGCCGCAGGCGTGCGTCGATCCAGCGCCGGTACAGCGTGGTATGCAGGTTGTGCAGCCCCAGCTCGATCGCGAACGGTGTGCGCGGATTGCGGTCGAGCAGGCGGGCCACGTGATACCCGATGGGACGTATACCGCGTGGGTGCACATAAATCAGGAACTCCCGGTAGAACGGATCGTCCAGCAGGGCGTCCAGTTCAGCCAGCAGCGCCCGCTTCTCCTCCGGCACCTCCCGCCGCGCGATCGGGTCACGCTCGATCAGCAGCCGCTCGAAGCGGCGTGGGCCAGGACCGGGCAACTGCGTGGCCAGCGTCCAGATGCGTCGGTTGACCGCGTCGTAGTGGGCAAAGCCGCCGTGCGTGCGCAGCGCGCGCGCCGCCGCATCGCCGACGTCCACCACCATGAAGTTCTCGGCCTGGTTGTTGATGTCGTCCAGATACTGGCGGTCGAACACGTGTTCGATGAATCCCGGTGCGCCAACGAATGCCTGCCGCCCGCGCTGCGCGGTCCGTCGCGCCTTGCCGTCGGCGAAGAACCGGCCGGCATGCCGGCCCAGCAGGATGCTGTCGGTCTGGTGCAGGGTCAGGAAGGTCCCGATCGACAGCTCACCCGGAGCGAACTCCGCATCGAAGGCGGCATCGCCGTACAGCTCGCGCTGGGTCGCCAATTGGGCCACCTGGCGCCCTACCCCGCATTCGGCGCGTACGCGGCCGGTGTAGAACGCGTCCAGCGCCGCGCTGTTGCCGGCCGCCGGCTGGTAGCCGCGGCCGAAGCTGCGGAAACCCGCCCATCCCTGCGCCTGCGCGCCACGCGCGCCGAAGCCGATCCAGCCGAGCTGCAGCGCGGAAAAGCGGAAGCCGTCGTTCGCCTCCAGGCGGGTGGCGGCACGTCTCGCGGCCTGGCCCAGCGGAAACGCATAGGCGCAGACCGTGGCCGGGTCCTCGAACAGGTCCTGCAGCACGCTGTCACGCTGGGCCTCGCTCCAGCGCGCGGGGATCTGCACGCGCAGGTCGCCGGCGGCCTGCGCCTGGGCGAGGTCGGCGCGCTCGCAGACCGGGCCACCGTGCACGACGGGCTCGGCAATATCGGCCACGTCGATGCGCCACCCCAGTTCGGTCAGCAGCGCCTGCGCGCACCCGCCAGACTGGCCCGAGGCCAAGGACGGCCCGAGCAGACCTGCCAGCAGCAGGGCCCGCAGCAGCGCGCACCTGGGCATCCGCACGTTCATCCGATGCGCCCGCTCAGCCCGCGTCCGCCGGACTCTCCGCTGCCGGCACCGGCGATGGCGCCGGTTCGGGGGTGGGGGGCGCCGCAGGGCGCGGTGCCGGCACCGGCTCGACCGGGGCCGGCGGGGGCGCGGCCGCTGCCGCAGGCAGGTACTGCTGCAGGCGGTCGAAGAAGCGCTTGTAGAAATCGGCGTCCTGCACGGTGCTGCTGGCCACCTTCACCAGCGAGTCGTCGTTGCTGCCGAACGGCAGCGACACCGAGCCGATGGCGCCGACGCCGACGCTCGCCGAGGTCGGGCTCTTTTTCAGCGCATAACGGTCCTGCACCGCGCTGACGAATACCAGCGCCTGGTCGTCGCGCGGCGCACAGGAAATGCGCAGCACCAGCTGCTCGTGTTCGTCTTCGCGCGGCTGGAAGTTCTTGTTGCCTTCCACGGCATCGCTGCCGGCGCGGGCAATGGCATAGCCCTGGCTCAGCAGCGTGCGCCGCGCCGCCTCACAGGCATGCGCCGCATCACCGGGTACGCTGCGCGAATAGGTATCCCCGGAATCGAAGGATTCGCGGAGCAGCGTGCTGTCGGCGGCGCGACCACCGCAGGCGGTCAGGACGGACGCGGCCAGCAGGCCGGCCGGAAGTGCGTGGTACAGCCGCATGGACGCTCCTGCAGGATCAGACCCGCCCAGCATAGTCCTGCCCGCGTAAGCGCCAGGTTTACACGGCACGCATCCCGTTCCCCGCGTTGCGCCCCCATTCACCGGCGCAGCCCGCAGTGGAGCCGACCGTTGGTCGGCTCGCGCGCGGGGTGTCTGTGACGGGACGGAGAGCAGCCGGCCACCGCCGGGCGCTCCCCTTCGTCGTCAATCGGCCCAGCGGCCCACGGCCGTGGACTGCGGCAGCACCTGCGCCGACAGCGGGCGGTCGGCTTCCAGCAGGTTCACCGCGTCGGCGAGGATCGAGGCCGATTCGCGCAGCAGCGGGTCCGGACGCTTCTCGGCAGCCTTCTCGCGCGCGGCATCCTTGACGATGTCGCGCTCGTTGCCGGTCAGACCGTCATCGTTGCTGTCGTCGGCCAGCGGGTCCAGATCCAGGCCCAGTTCCTTGCGGATGGCCTGGCGCTGCTTGCGCTGGGCGTCCTGCTTCTCGCGTTCGGCACGGCGCTCGCCTTCATTGAGCGACACGTACTTCTTGGCCGCCTCGGCGCGGAACTGTGCCACGTCTTCATTCCACCACTGGAATTCCTTGTCGGCGGCGATGCGCGCGGCATGGCGGGTTTCCAGTTTGGGCAGCAGCGGGCCGAAATTGCCGTATTGGGTGTGCGGCACGGCGGCGATGCGGGTCCACGGCAGGGCGTTGTCGTAGGTGCTCTCGCCGTACTCGCTGGCATCCACGCTGGCCGGGAAGGCCAGATCCGGGACCACGCCCTTGTGCTGGGTGCTGCTGCCGCTGACGCGGAAGAACTGCGCGATGGTCAGCTTGACCTGGCCGAAGCGCTGGGTTTCTCCGCTCGGCCAGCGGTCCAGGTCCACGATGTTCTGCACCGTGCCCTTGCCGAAGGTGGTTTCACCGATCACCAGGCCACGCCCATAGTCCTGGATGGCGCCGGCGAAGATCTCCGAGGCCGAGGCCGACCCGCGGTTGATCAGCACCGCCATCGGACCGTCCCAGGCCACCGCTGCGCTGCGGTCGCTGTTGACGGTGACGCGGCCGCCGGATTCGCGCACCTGCACCACCGGGCCCTGTTCGATGAACAGGCCGGTCAGTTCGATCGCCTCGTCCAGCGAACCGCCACCGTTGTTGCGCAGGTCCAGCACCACGCCGTCGAGCTTGTCGGCCTTGAAGCCGGCCAGCAGCTTGGCCACGTCGCGGGTCGCCGAGGCATAGTCGGCCGCGTTGCGGCGACGGCCTTCGAAGTCCTGGTAGAAGGTCGGCAGCTTGATCACGCCGACCTTGCGCGCGGGCTCGCCGTCCTTGCCGGGAATGGTCAGGGTCTCGCCCTTGGCGGCCTGTTCGGCCAGGCGCACCTTCTGGCGGGTCAGCACCAGCGTGTGATGCTTGCCGTCCACACCCTCTTCGGCCGGGATGAATTCCAGGCGTACCTGTGTGTCCTTCTTGCCGCGGATCTTGGCCACCACGTCATCGATGCGCCAGCCGATCACATCCTCCAGCGGACCGGACTTGCCCTGGCCGACACCGACGATGCGGTCACCCGGCTTGAGCGTGCCGTTCACCGCAGCCGGACCGCCGGCAATGATCTCGCGGATCACCACCATGTCGTCCTGGCGCTGCAGCTGCGCGCCGATGCCTTCCAGCGACAGCGACATGGCCTGGTTGAAGTTCTCGGCCGTGCGCGGGGTGAAGTAATCGGTGTGCGGATCGACGGCACTGGTGTAGGAATTGAGGAAGAACTGGAACACGTCCTCGCCCTTCAACTCATTGACCGACTTTTCCAGCGTGGCGTAGCGCTTGTCCAGCGTCTTGCGGATCTCGGCGGCGGGCTTGCCGGCCAGCTTCAGGCGCAGCCAGTCGTTCTTGACCGACTTGCGCCACAGCTCGTCCAGTTCGGCATCGCTGGCCGCCCACGGCACGTCCTTGCGGTCGTACTCGAAGCGGTCCTGGGTGCTGAAGTCGAACTCCTGCTTGAGCAGCTTGCGCGCATACGCCACGCGTTCGCCGACGCGCTGCTTGTACACGGCAAACACCTGGAACGCCGGCTCCAGCTCGCCGCCGCGGATCGCCGTGGCGATGTTCGCTTCGAACGGCGCGAAGCGGGTGACGTCGGCCTGGGTGAAGAACTGCTTGCTGCCATCCAGCGCTTCCAGATAGCGCTTGAACACGTCCTTGGAGGTGGCCGTATCCAGTGCCCGCGGCCGATAGGCGTAACGGCTGTCCGACAACAGGCCATAGACCAGCTTGGAGGTGGTCGCCTGGTCGGCGGTGGCCGCCGACGGCAGCGCCGGCGAGTCGGCGTATGCGGCCAGCGCCAGCGGCGCGGTGAGCGCCAGGGCCAACAGGAATGCGGGGGCTTTGAATTTCATGGACGAGCTCGTGGCACCTTGCCAGGGAGAAGACTGCGTGCGGATCAGACCACACGACAGTGCCGAAAGTTGCGAGGTTTGTCATCCACCCGGCGCAACAGGGATTTCCAGCCTAAACCGGGCCCTGTAGCAAATTGTGAATGGCGCGGAGAAGACACATCGGGGCAGGACGCTGACGGGGTCGCGGCCGGTTCGGCCTGCAACGGCGCGTTCTGGACGCCGGGGGCGGCTGCCCCGGATCAGCACCGCTGGCGGCAGGGATGCCGCGATCGAGCCCCCGGGGATGGGGGTCACGGCGTGTCCTGGCCCGGGCCAGCCGTGCCCGGCCGGCCGATGGCCGCGAGGCGCCGTGGCGTCGGCGGTCAGGCGACGCCGGCGCCCTTGGCCTGCACGTCGGCGTGGTAGGACGAACGTACCATCGGGCCGGACGCCACATGGCTGAAGCCCAGCTCGTAGCCGTAGACCTCCAGCGCCTTGTAGTCCTCCGGCGTCCAGTAGCGCAGCACCGGGTGGTGGTGCGCGGTCGGCTGCAGGTACTGGCCGATCGTGATCATGTCCACGTCGTGTGCACGCAGATCGCGCATCGTCGCGCGCACCTGGTCCAGGTCCTCGCCCAGGCCCAGCATGATGCCGGACTTGGTGGCGATCGACGGATGCTGCGCCTTGAAGTTCTTCAGCAGCGTCAGCGACCACTGGTAATCCGCACCCGGGCGCACGTTGCGATACAGGTCCGGCACCGTTTCGATGTTGTGGTTGAACACATCCGGCGGATTGGTGGCCAGGATATCCAGCGCCCGCTCCATGCGGCCCTTGCCGCGGAAGTCCGGGGTCAGCACCTCGATGCGCGTGTTCGGCGACGTCGCCCGGATCGCCCCGATGCAGTCGGCGAAGTGCTGGGCACCGCCGTCGCGCAGGTCGTCGCGGTCCACGCTGGTCACCACCACGTACTTCAGGCCCATGTCGGCCACGGTCTGCGCCAGGCTGGCCGGCTCGTTGGCATCCGGCGGCTTGGGCCGGCCGTGGGCCACGTCGCAGAACGAGCAGCGGCGTGTGCAGACTTCGCCCAGGATCATGAACGTTGCCGTGCCGTGACTGAAGCACTCGTGGATGTTCGGGCAGCTGGCCTCCTCGCAGACCGTCACCAGACGGTTCTCGCGCAGCTTGGCCTTCAGCGTCTGCACGGCGTTGCCCGACGGAATCCGTACACGGATCCACGACGGCTTGCGCAGCACCGGCGCGTCGGCGAACTGCACCGGCGAGCGGCCGATCTTGTCACCGCCCAGCTGTTTGACCCCGGCCTGCAACGGCGCGGCGGACGGCGTGTCGCCCTGCACGACCTGCAGGGGAATGATGCGAGCGGTGGTTTCAGTCATGGCCTTGGTCGGCGGCGTTCAGGCCGCGTCTGTCAGATCGGGCAATTCGGTGGCGGGCTGGAGGTCCAGGCCGAACTGGCGGGCCAGATGGCCCAGCAGTACCGGCGTGACGGCCGCCATGCCGGACGGTCCCCCCAAGTCTAGCACCGAGGTCACCTGCAGCCCTTGATAGCCGCAGGGGTTGATGCGGCGGAACGGCTCCAGGTCCATCGCCACGTTGAAGGACAGCCCGTGGAAGGTGCAGCCACGGCGGACCCGGATGCCCAGCGCGGCCACCTTGGCCCCGCCCACATAGACGCCCGGCGCACCGTCCAGCCGTTCAGCGCCGATATTCCATTCGTCCAGCGTGTCGATGATCGCCTGCTCGATCCGGCAGACGTAGTCACGCACACCGATGCCCAGCCGCCGCAGCTGCAGCAGCGGGTACACCACCAGCTGCCCGGGACCGTGATAGGTCACCTGGCCGCCGCGGTCCACATGCAGCACCGGGATATCGCCGGGGGCCAGCACGTGCTCGTCCTTGCCGGCCTGGCCCAGGGTGAACACCGGGTCGTGCTCGACCACCCAGAGCTCGTCGGGCGTGTCGTCGGTACGGGCATCGGTGAAACGCTGCATTGCATGCCAGACCGGCGCGTAGGGCTGGCGGCCGAGGTCGCGCACCCATGCCGGCTGCGCCGCCCGGGTGCCCGGGGCAGATGCGGTGGAGCAGGCGCCTACAGCGTCCACTTCACTTCCGGGTGATCGCGCAGGGCGGTGTGGGCAGCGTCGTACTGTTCGCGGTTGTCGGCCTTGAACACCAGCCGCACCGACACATACTTGCCGTTGGACGAGTGTTTCCAGCTGACCCGCTCGGTCAGTACTTCAAGACCGGCCAGCTCAAGCAGGCGCGGCAGTTCGCGTTCCAGCTCCTTGCCAGCCGCGCCCATGGCGCTGAGTTCAAACTGGCCGGGGAACTGGAAGCCGTGGTCGGGGTTGTCAGACTTGATCTCCATGCGCCCATTATCGGGTCGCCGGGCACCAAACCCAAGAGGCTGCGTGAAGGTGACGGCCGGTCAGCCGCCACCTCCCTGCCGGATCAACGGGCCAGTTCCATCAGGGTGGAGTTGACCCAGCCCTTGTTGCCCATTTCGTCTTCCACTTCCCACATCGCGCCTTCCTTGACGCCGGTGGGATACAGCAGCATGCCCGGCTCCAGCGAGCGCACGGCCGCACCGGTGCCCTTGGCATTGGCCAGCAGGCGGCCCGGCTTGAGCATGGTCACGGCCTGGCTGACATTGGACGCGGCCGGGTTGCCGGACAGGCCGCCGAGCTCGGCCACCAGATTGGTGTAGGCCTGCAGATAGGCCAGCGTGATCACCTGGCCGATTTCGGTGTTGGCATAGCCGCCCACGCCCATGCCGCCCAGGCCGCCACCGCCGAACAGGCTGCCGCGAGCCCCCCAGGACAGGTCGGTCTTCTTGGAATTGCCCTCCACCACGGCCACCTGTTCGGAGGACCGCACATCGGTCAGGCTCAAGGTCACATCGGCGGTCTTGCTGCGCAGGTTGAGGCCACTGGCCACCGAACCCGCCTTGCTCCCCACCAGGCCACTGATCAGGCCGCCGATGGCACTGCCGCCGGCATCGCTGTTCTGCGAGATCAGGTCCGGAATCAGCACGTAGTCGGCGGCACGCATCTGACCCTTGCCGACATTGGAGCGGCCGCGCAGCTCACCGTCGGCGGCCAGGGCACGCTCGGCCTGGGAGGCAGCCAGACCCACGCCCCGGTCCACCAGCGTGAAGCACTTGGATTTGCTGACGAACACCTTGATCAGGCGCGACGGTGCCGGCAACTGCTGGCCTGTCCACCAGTTCACCACATCCTCCGGCTCGATCACCGCGATGGTGCCCAGCGGCTTGCTGCATACGGGAATCTCGGCCTGGCCGGCCTTGCTCTGCTCCTGCGCGGAGGCGCGGCTGCCAAAGGCGTCGCGCAGGCCGGCCGACGCCGGCGTGCTGACGGTCATCAGGCCCGCGCCCAACGTGGCGCACGCCAGCAGGTGGGCGAACGAATGCGATTTGATCATGTGTGTCATCCAGCGCTGCCATTGAAGGCCAAGCGCGATCCGTGGGTTGAGAAGGGCCTGCCTGCGCAGACTCGAATCCTTTTGCGGCGTCCCCTGACGCCACGGCGGAGGATATGGCAAAGGCCCTCCAACCACAACGGGAGCTGACTCGCCGGCGTCGGCACGGGAGTCCGCGCCGATGGCGGCGGGCCGCAGAAGCGGCCACGGCCGGAAAACCCTGCGTTTCGCAACAGACCGGTGACGATCGCGTAGTCGATCCGGTCCACCGCTGGCTGTACCGTATGTCCGCAAAAGACGACAGAAAAAGCAGCTTGCCCATGCCCGCACACCCCAAGCGCACCGCCGCAGCACGTACCTTGTCCGGCCTTCTGGCCTCCACCCTCTGCGTTGCCGCCCATGCCGCCCCCACGTGCGGCCCCGACGCGATGCGCGAGCATCCGCCCCAGGTCAATTTCCGCGTCGACAACGATCTGTTCGGCGGCAAGGACCAGGACCAGGGCTATACCAACGGCGCCCAGCTGACCCTGGTCTCGCCGAACCTGGTCGACTACACCGACGACCCCTGCCTGCCGCGCATGGCGCGCTGGGTGAACCAGCACCTCGAATCGCTGCATCCCGGTGAGTTCGAGCAGCAGAACATGATCTTCAGCCTCGCCCAGGGCATCTTTACTCCGACCGATTTCACCCGGAAGGATCTGATCGAAGACGACCGTCCCTATGCCGGTGTGCTGATCGCCAGCTTCGGCTACAACGCCCGCCGCGGCGACCGCCTGCAGACCACCCAGCTCTCGCTGGGCGTGGTCGGGCCGTGGGCGCAGGGCGAACAGGTGCAGAACGCGGTTCACGAGCTGCTCGGCGACGAGAAGTTCCAGGGCTGGGACAACCAGCTGCACAACGAACCGGTCTTCATGCTGACCCACGAGCGCATGCGCCGCTGGCCCGGTGATGCGGGCATGAACGCCGGCGGCTGGGGTTGGGATGCCATCAGCCACTACGGCGGCGCGGTGGGCAACCTCGCCACGCACCTCAACGGCGGTGCCGAAGTGCGCTTCGGCTGGAAGCTCCCCGACGACTTCGGCAGCACCCCGCTGCGCCCGGCCGGCGAGAACACCGCCCCCACCCGCGGCGGCAAGCCCGGCGGCTGGTCCTGGCACCTGTTCGGCACCAGCGATGTGGCTTGGGTGATCCGCGACATCACTCTGGACGGCAATACGTTCCGCAACAGCCACAGCGTGGACAAGCGCCACGTCGTGGGCCAGCTCGGCTACGGTCTGGCGGTCATGCGCGGCCGCTGGAAATTCGCCCTCGCCCGCTATCACAGCACCCGCGAGTTCGACGGCCAGAAGGAAGCGCCGGTGTTTGGCAGCTTCACCATCAGCCGCTCGCTCTGAGGCACGCCACACCAGCCGATGCCGACCGCTGGCCGGCACAAAAAAAGACCGGCATCGGCCGGTCTTTTTTTGCCTGTCGCCGGCGTTCATGCCGCCGGCACACCGGGCAGCCGACCCACGGTCGGCTCTACCGCGTCATTCCGATTCCCACCACATCCAGAAGCTGTCCCACAGGCGCTTGAAGAAGCCGGCCTCTTCCACTGCCGCCACGGCGACCAGCGGGGCCTGCGCGACCACCTTGCCGTCCAGCATCACCTTCAGCGTGCCGATCTGCTGGCCCGCGGTGAACGGCGCCTCCAGCGTCTTGGGCACGTCAATGCTCGGCTTCAGGTCGTTGTAACGGCCGCGCGGCACGCTCACCAGCAGCGGCTGCGCCACGCCCAGCTGCACGTTGTCGGCCTTGCCCTTCCACACCTTGTGCTCGGCCACGACCTTGCCGGGCTCGTACATGCGGTGCGTCTCGAAGAAGCGGAAGCCCCAGTTCAACAGCGCCAGGCTGTCGTCGGCGCGCTGCTTCTCCGAGCTGCCGCCCAGCACCACGGCGATCAGACGCTGGTCGCCACGCTGCGCCGAACTCATCAGGCAGTAACCCGCTTCGGAGGTGTGGCCGGTCTTGATCCCGTCCACGCTCTGGTCGCGCCACAGCAGCAGGTTGCGGTTGGGCTGGGTGATGTTGCCGACGGTGAATTCCTTCACCTTGTTGTAGGCGTAGGTCTCCGGGTAGTCGCGCACCATCGCACGGCCCAGCAGGGCCAGGTCGTAGGCGGTGCTGTGGTGGCCCGGCGCGCTCAGGCCGTGCGCGTTGACGAAGTGCGAGTCCTTCATCCCGATCTTGGCGGCGTAGCTGTTCATCAGCGATGCGAAGGCTTCTTCGCTGCCAGCCACGTGCTCGGCCAGCGCGATCGCGGCATCGTTGCCGGACTGGATCGCCATGCCCTTTTCCATGTCTTCCAGACGCGCGGTCTGGTTGACCGGGAAGCCGCTGTAGCTGCCGTCGGTGCCGGCGCCACCTTCGCGCCAGGCGCGCTCGGTCATCATCACCTGGTCGTCGGGACGGACCTTGCCGTTCTTGACCTCTGCGGCAATGACGTACGAGGTCATCACCTTGGTGATGCTGGCCGGGGCCAACTGCACGTTCGCGTTCTCACCGGCCAGCACCTGCCCGGTGGCGTAATCCATCAGCACCCAGGCCTTGGAAACGCTCGGCACGGGAGCCGGCGGCGTGGCTACCGTCGCCGGGGCGGCCGCAGGTGCGGGCGTCGGCGCCGGGGTCGGCAGGGGAGTCTGGGCGGAAACCAGGCCCACGAACAGGGTCGTGGTCATGGCAACGGCGGCAAAGCGGAATTTCATCGGACAGCAAGCTCCTGGAGGGCGCCAAGGGGAGAGGGAAGGAGAACGGCCATTGTAGGCCCACGGAGCGTTGGCACGCGGTGCAGACCGCATGCCGGCGTGAAGGTCAGTCCTTGACGATCTGCGGCGCCCCGAAGCCCAGACCGGCAATGCGGCCGGCAAGTTCCGAGGCACTGGCATGGTCGGGCGCCGGCACCCGCAGGCGCCACAGCGTGCGACCGCCGCTGACGATGTCGCTGAGGCTGGCCCCGGCGATGCCTGCCGAGGACAGCTGGCCCAGCGCGCGCGTGGCGTTGTCGCGGCTGGCGAAGCTGGCCACCTGCAACAGCACGCTGCCCAGCACCTGCTGTGGCAGGCTGGCGCCGGCGGCCGGACGTGCCGGCGCGGCAGCCACCGGCATCGGTGCCCGGGGCGCGGCGGCGGGCAACGCGGCCACGCTCACCGGCGCACTGTCGGTCGGTGCAGCCTGGGTCGCCGCCGGCTTGCCGGTCGCCACGCGCACGCCGTTGTCGCGCATCCAGGCATCGAAGTTGTCCGCGTTGCCCGGCTTGGCGCTGTCGGCCACGCGGTACCGGTAGGCCTCGGCCCCGGCCTTGGGGGGCGTGCGGGCGGTGGCCGCTGCCGCGGCCGGCAGCTTGCCGACCAGCGCGTCCATCTCGCTCGCCCTGGCCGCCGTGGCGGCCTCGCGGCGCTCACGCCGCGACGGCTTGTCGGCCGACGCCAGCAGGTTGTCCTGGCCCGGACTCAGCGCGCGCACCTCCACATTGCCGGTGCCGCGCTGGGTGATGCCCAGGCGCACGGCGGCGGCATAACTGAGGTCGATCACCCGGCCGTCGTGGAACGGGCCACGGTCGTTGACCCGCACGATCACCGACTCGCCGTTGTCCAGGTTGGTGACCCGCGCGAAGCTCGGCAGCGGCAGCGTCTTGTGCGCGGCGGTGAACGCGTACATGTCGTACACCTCGCGGTTGGAGGTCAGGCGCCCGTGGAACTTGGCACCGTAGTACGACGCGGTCCCCTTCTCGGCATAGCCAGCGGTTCTGTCCATCACCTCGTACTGCTTGCCCAGCACCACGTACGGCGACTTGTTGCCCACCGGCGAGCGCGGCAGGTCGACCACCTCCGGCTCGGGAATGCAGGCCACATTGGGAATATAGGTAGGCGTGCTGTCATTGACGCCGGGCTTGTACAGGCCGCCGGCGCGGTAATCGCCGCGCGTGGACGGGTCCTCGGCGGCGGCCGCGTACGGCGAGCCGTCGGGGCAATGCGCCGGACGCCCGCCCTTGCCCTTGCCCTGCACCACCGTCCCGGCGGGCTTGCTGCCCCCGATGCCGGCGGCCGGTTTCTTCGGCGCACTGCTGCAGGCGGCCAGCGCCAGTATCAACATCCCCGGGATCAGCCATCTGAAGCGTGCGGTTGCGTTCATGCCGGCGGCAGCTCCTGTCCGGCGATGGCCTGGGAAAGCTGGTACACGGCCATCGCATACATTTTCGAGAGGTTGTAACGGGTGATCGCGTAGTAGTTCTGGAAGCCCAGCCAGTACTGCTTGCCAGTGCTGGCTTCCAGCGTGATCGGCGTTGCGGTCAGGCCGGCGGCGACCGGCATGCCGGGCTGGTAGCCACGCTGGGCCAGATCGGACAGGGTCCAGGTGGGGGTCCAGTCGGTGGGATCGAACGGCTCGCGACCGGCCTGCAGGGTGGCCGGTACCGCGACCGGACCGCCGCGCACCCAGCCGCCCTTCCTGACGAAGTAATTGGCGATCGAGGAGAACACGTCGTCGTAGCTGGTGAACAGGTCGCGGCGGCCATCGCCGTTGCCGTCCACCGCGTAGTCCAGGTAGCTGGACGGCATGAACTGGCCCATGCCCATCGCGCCGGCGTAGCTGCCCTTGATCGAGAGAATGTCCAGCTTTTCATCGCGGGTCAGCGCGAACAGACGCGCCAGCTCATCGCGGAAGAACAGCTCGCGGCGCACCTCGCGCTCCAGCTTGGCCGGGTCGCCGCTGCGCGGATACTTGAAGGCCAGCGTGTACAGCGCGTCGAGCACGCGGTAGCTGCCGGTGTTGCGGCCATAGCTGGTTTCCACGCCGATGATCGCCACGATCACCTCGGCCGGCACGCCGGTGCGTTCCTGCACCCGCATCAGTTCGCCGCGGTGTTCGGCAAGGAAGGCCCGGCCGCCGTCGATACGCGCCTGGCTGATGAACATCGGCCGGTACTCGTTCCACGGCTTGACCCGTTCGGCCGGGCGCGACATCGCGGCGATGATCGGATCGCGGATCTGCGCCTGCGCCAGGGTGGCCTCGATGTGCGCGGCAGGAATGCCGTAGCGCGCGGCGGTATCACGGACGAAACGGGCGCGTGCGACCTCGAACGGCACCGGGGTCAGGTCGACCGGTGGCGCCGTGGCAGCCGCCGCTTCCGGCGCGGCTTCGGCCGGTCCCTTGTGCCCGTGGGCGGGCTTGTTCGGGGCATCCGAGGCCTGCGGCGACGGAGCGGGAGAAGGCGGCTGGGTCGCGCAGGCGACCAAACCGAGCGTGAGCATGCAGGCCAGAGTGCGTCGAATCATCGAGGCAGGTTAGCAGGTCATGGATGAATTAAAACCCCTAACACCATGAATCACAACGAATTGCGGCGTCAACTGGATTGCCGGTTCGAGGGTGCCCCATTCATCTGGACCGATGGCGGCCGTAAGGTCTTGCCGGTTGCGTCCCCATCCCCGCAGACGCAACCGGCCAAACCGACCAGGTCGGCACCGGCGCGGCGCGCATCTCCCCAGCGCGCGCCTCGCCCCATGTGCCCATGAGGTCAACTGCTCCCCGCCAAACTCCCCTGCGCATCGCTTGGCTCGACGCGTCGTTGCTGGCGGGCCGTCATTGTGCAGGCCGATTGCGACAAGTCCATTGATCAGGATCAAGTAGCATCGTATCTGTGCGCCACTTCTCACTTTTTGTGGGATTCGTTGACGATGCGTCCACTGGCGCCCCTCGCCATGCGCTGGCCGGTCGCCCGGCATCGCCTGCGCCACGGGTGTCGTCGGCCCGACCAATGCCCAGGTACGCCCGAAAACCGGTGACCTGTCGACAGGCGTGGAACCGCAGGAGAGCGGCCCGTTGCTACAACAGCGGCGGATCGATGATGTCCAGCAAGCCGGCATTGGCCATGCGCAGCTCCACTTTCCAGAAAATGCCATTCAAGCCTGGCAGGCGGCCCCAGCGTGGTGACATGCGCGTGGTGCGAGTTGAACTGCCTGATCCAGCTCTCCTCGATGGTCTCTGTCTTCGGATCGAAGGCTGCCCAGAACTGCAGCTCGCCATCACTGTTGAAGAACTGCCTGTAATACGCCTTCGCCTCAACAGCAGTGCATGGCCCCCTCCAGAAGCCATCGAACCGGATGCCACCGTGCATCCATTCGGAGACGTAGATGGTGTACTTCTCGCGCTGCAGCTTCGCCAACGCCCGCTCCGTGACCGTCCCGCCAGCGACGATGGCAAACTGCTCCGGCCCGGCCAGGTGATTGGCGATACGCAGCTGGTACGCATAGCTGCGGTGTTGGCTGTTTGGAATGGTGTGGGGCTGGACGACAAGACTGCCCTGCGTCAGCTTGCAGGCGTTGCACTCATTCTGGTTGCGGGCCTGGGAGCAATCGGCCGGCTGGGCTTCCACGCGTGGTTCCACCTTGGCCTCGGGCTTCACCCCGACGCTTTCCTTGATCCGTTTCCAGACCTCGCCCAAGGTTGGGCCATCCGACGCTCTGCCGGGACTCTCGCCGGGCAATCGGCCTGGAGCCTCGCGGGTAGGGTCCCAACCGCCGGGCGGGATCACCGGTGGCGGGGGTATCGGGAACGGAAGTGCGCTCATCCACAGCTCCTTTCAGTCGGCCAGCGGTGCGGCCGCCAGCAATGCCAGCAGATCGGCGGCGGTGGCGTTGGGGGGTGCCGGTTTCGTTGAACCACACTGCGGTGATCGCCTGGTCGCGCAGGCCGCGCGCCCAGGCAACATCGGCTTTCACCCAGCGCACCAGCACGGGCAGGTGGGTGATGCGCAGCGCCGAGACCGCGTACCGGTAGCTGGTGCCCACTTCGAGCTGCAGGTCGGCATCGCTGCGCCCGGCGGTCTCTGCAGGGAAATCGCGCCGGGTTTCTGCCGCCAGCGGCGCCGCGAAGCCGCCCGCGTCGGGCAGGCACAACGCGGCGTACTGCTCAGCGCTCAGCTGCAGCATCGACGGCCTCCTGTGTTCGCTCCAGGTCGGCGCGGCTGACGCGCCAGAACTGGCCCTGCACGGTCACCTGCCATTCCTGTACCGGACCAAGCAGGGTCAGCCGCTGCAGCGTGGTCAGGACATCGCAGTAGCGCAACCATGCGCGGGGATCATAGAAGCGCATCAGGGCCAGGCTGCCATCGGGCAGCGCGATATCCAGCTGCGCCTGCAGATGTTGGAACAGCACCCCGAACGGAACGCTCGCGGTCAGCGTGGTGACGCCGGCCGCACTCTGTCCCAGGCTGTTCATCCAGTGGTGGACAGGACGTTGGATACTCCCTGCCGGCAACACGATCAGCCACGGCGCGGCCGCACTATCCACCAGCGCGAACGCTGCCGGGCTGCTCATGCGCGCGCCAGCAATGGCGAACCGTTGAAGGCGGCCGCCAACAGGCACGGCAGACAGACCGCAGGCTTGTCGAACGGGGCTGCCACTGGCGGTACCGCTGGCGCAGCCGACCTGGACTCGCCCAGGTCGTCCTCCACATACACCAGCGTTTGCCGGGTGGACAGGAGCTGGCATCCGCACGCGATGCGGTGACCGTGCAGCGCCACTGGCTGCCCGTCAATGAGGAGGGTCGGATCGCCTTGAACGATCGGGAAAATCCCATCGTGCAGCGGGCAGGTGGCGCGGTCGCCCACACGTGCGACGGCCAGGCCCTCGATGTCGGTGAACGGGGAACCGGTAATCACCCGTCCGCTGCGGCTGGTCAGGTCACCCATCACCATCCATTGCCTGCGCATCGCCATCCTGGAGGACTTCGTGGTGGCGGAGCCTGCGACAGCCGTTCACCGCGCAGCAACCCGCCACAGGCGTCAGCGCCGGAAAGATTGATACGAGCCGCGGCAACCCGCTGCGTGTGTCCCGGCAACGGCTCATTGCAGGACAGGGCTCTCCAGCCGGATCAGGGCAACAGGGCGTTCGCCAGGCGGACGCGAAAGGTGAAAAACGTCACCACCGTCATTCGTCGTGAAACGTGCACATGACGACCCCCCTGGCCGTGGCGGGCACAGGAAGCGATGGCGCGGACGCCGTCACGCTCAGCCGTAGCCGCCGTGCACCGGGTTGTAGGTGCGCGCGGCCATCACCAGACCAAAGCCGGCCAGCAGCGATACCGCCGAGGTGCCGCCGTAGCTGATCAGCGGCATCGGTACGCCGACCACGGGCAGCAGGCCGGAGATCATCCCGCCGTTGACCAGCACGTAGACAAAGAACGCCAGGCCGGTGGCACCGGCCAGCAGCCGCGAATAGGAGTCGCGTGACTGGCTGGCGATCCACAGGCAGCGCCCGATCACCACCAGGTAGAGCGCCAGCACGACGGCCACGCCGATCCAGCCGAATTCTTCGCTGAGCACGGAGAAGGCGAAGTCGGTCGTCTGCTCGGGAATGAAGTTCAGGTGCGACTGCGACCCCTGCCCCCAGCCTTTGCCATCGAAGCCCCCCGAGCCGATCGCGATCTTGGACTGGATGATGTTCCAGCCCGCGCCGAGCGCGTCCATCTCCGGGTCCAGGAACATCATGATGCGGTCCTTCTGATACGGCCGCAGCAGCCAGATCCAGGCCACCGGCGCGGCAGCGGCAACGCCGCCGACGGCTACGCCCACCCACCACCACGGCAGCCCGGCCAGCAGCAGCACGAACGCGCCGCTGGCGGCGATCAGCACGCCGGTACCGAAGTCCGGCTGCAGCATCACCAGCCCGGTTGGCACGCCGATGATGACCGCGCTGACCATCACCGTGGAGAAACGCGGCGGCAGCGGCATCTTGTGCAGGTACCAGGCCACCATCATCGGCAGGCTGACCTTGAGCAGTTCGGCCGGCTGCAGGTAGAACAGTTTCAGGTCGAGCCACTGGCGACCGTACTTGCCGGTGCCGAGCACGAACACCGCCAGCAGCGGGATCATCGACACGGCATAGATCAGCGGCGTGGCCGAGCGGATGCGCAGGATCGGCACCCGCGAGATCGCCCACATCGCCGCCAGACCCACCACGAAGCGCGCGCCCTGCGCGAACACCAGCCCATCGCCGCCGGCACTCTTGAGCACCGCCAGGCCGATCAGCATCAGCGCGCCCAAGGCCAGGCACAGCACCCAGTCCAGGGTGCTGACAAAGCGCACCGCCATGTCGGTGGCCCAGCGCAGGAACACGTTCATCGGCTGCGCTCCGGCGCGGTGGGCGGGGCGGCCGCAGGCGGAAGCGGTGCACCCGGCAGCGGCGTGGGCAGCGGCGCAGGCTCGGGCGCGGCAGGCACCCCCACCTGCACCGGCAGCAGCGCCAGCGCGGCCGCCGCCGCGTCGCCGGCCTGGCGCACGTTGACATCGCCGCCGTCAACGGCGGTGATGCCGATCGCGGTGGTGCCGCGCTCGCTGTCCAGCGGCTCCAGGCCGTCGGGCATCTTGCCGAGCAGCCAGGCGTCGAACAGCTTGCGGGCGATCGGCGCGGCCGCCGAGCCGCCGTAGCCGCCGCCTTCGACCGCGATCGCCAGCGCGATCACCGGGTTTTCCGCCGGCGCGAAGCCGACGAACAGAGAGCGGTGGCGCAGGTGCAGCGGCAGGCTCTTGGGATTGACGGCGGCGGTACCGCGGCGGCTGATCACCTGCGCGGTACCGGTCTTGCCGGCGATGGTGTACGGCGCGCCGGCCGCCGCGCGCGCACCGCTGCCGCCTGGGCGCATGGTGCCCATCATGCCTTCGCGCACTGCCTGCAGGTTGCTGGCGTTGGGGCTGATCGGCTTGGTCGGACCGGCTTCCACGGCGGTCCACTCGGCGTCGAATCCGGCGCGCTCCTGCATCACCAGGTGCGGCGTGCGCAGCTGGCCGTTGCCGATGCCCCCCACCCCATGCACCAGCTGCAGCGGGGTGACCTTCCAGTCGCCCTGTCCGATGCTGACGTTGACCGTGTCGCCCGGGTACCAGCGCTCCTTGCGCGCCTTGTACTTGTTCTGCGGCGAGGGCAGGATGCCGCCGATCTCGCCGGTCAGGTCGATACCGGTGGGCGCACCGAAGCCGTAGTAGCCCATGTACTGGTCGAAGCGCTCGATGCCCATGTCCAGCGCCAGCCTGTAGTAGTACGTGTTGACCGACTGGGTGATCGACTTGCGCAGGTCGGTCCAGCCATGCCCGCCACGGTTGGCGTCGCCCCAGCCGCGCGAGGTGCCGGGCAGGTAGAACATACCGGTGGAGAGGATCTTGTCCTCGGGCTTGCGCACGCCGCTGTCCAGGCCGGCCAAACCGATCAGCGGCTTGATGGTCGAACCCGGCGCCACGCCACCCAGCACCAGACGGTTGAACTGCGGCCGCGAGGGGTTGTCGTTGAGCGCTTTGAAGTCGGCATGGGAGATGCCGTTGACGAACAGGTTGGGGTCGTAGGACGGCAGGCTGACCATCGCCAGGACTTCACCGGTCCGCGGGTCCATTGCCACCGCTGCGCCTTCGAAGTCGCCGAAGGCGGCCACCATCGCGCGCTGCAGATCGGCGTCGATCGACAGTCGCAGGTCGCTGCCGGACTGGGCGGCGACCCGGCCGATGGTGCGGATCGCACGACCCTGCACGTTGGTTTCGACCTGCTCGTAGCCCACCTTGCCGCGCAGCTGCGCCTCGTAATAGCGCTCCAGCCCGGACTTGCCGATGTGGGTCAGCGCGGCGTTGCCCTCGCCCAGCATTTCCAGATCCTTGTCGTCCACGCGGCCGACGTAGCCGATGATGTGCGCGAACAGGTCACCGTAGGGATAGCGCCGGGTCAGGTACGGCTCCAGCTCCACCCCCGGGAACCGCCAGCGGTCCACCGCGAAGCGCGCCATCTCCTCGTCGGTGACACGCAGCTTCAGCGTCACCGGCAGGAAGCTGCGGCGCGCCTTGCGCGACTTGTTGAAGGTCTCGATGTCTTCCGGGCTCAGGTCCAGGATCGTCGCCAGCCCGGCCAGGGTGGCGTCCATGTCCTTGACCTTGTCCGGGGTGATGTCGAGCCGGAACGCAGGCACGTTCTCGGCCAGCAGCCGGCCGTTGCGGTCGTAGATCATTCCGCGCCCCGGCACCACCGGACGTGGCTTGATCCGGTTGGCTTCCGAGCGCGTGGCGTAGATGTCGTGGTCGAGCACCTGCAGCTTGAAGTACCAGGCCCCCAGCCCGATCAGGCACACCAGCACGCCGAGGAAGCCCAGCGCGGCGCGGCGCCGGAACTGCTCGGCCTCGGCATGGGGGTTCTTGGCCTGGCGACGCATGTGCATGTCAGCGCCCGCGACGTCCGAAACGCACGGCGTCCAGCAGCACGAACACCAGCGGCCACAGCCCCATGCCCAGCAGCGGCGCCCACCAGTACGACCACGGCAGGGTCGGCTCGCCCACCACGATGTGCACGACCGCGCTGACGATGCGGTCGTTGAACAGCAGCCCGCCGATGGCCAGCATCTGCTGGGACATCGGGAAGAAACGGATCCGCGCGCGGAAGCGCTGCAGGATGAAGGTCAGCATGACCAGGCGCAGCGACTGCTCGCCCAGCACCCCGCCGTACAGCAGGTCGGCCACCACGCCGCTGGCGAACGCGATACCCAGGCCGACCCGGTCGGGCGCCTCGATCACCCAGTAGGCGAGCACCAGCGCCAGCCAGTAGGGCCGCAGCGGCTGCAGCAGCGCCGGCAGCGGCAGCAGGCCCAGCAACAGGGCCAGCACCAGGCTGACCGGCAGCACCCAGGGTTTGTCGCGCAGGCGGCTCATCGCTGTTCCTCCGGCGGCGTTGCGTCCGTTTCGCGGGGCGCGACGGCCGGCGATGCCGGGGCCGGGGCCGGGGCTGGGACAGAGGGCTGCGGTTGCCGGCCAGCGGCCGGCACGGCCGGGGTGGCGGCCGGCGGGGCCGAGGCCGGGAGGGTGGCCGGTGCGGCCGCCGGGCCGCCGGCGGCTTCGGAGAGCGGCAGGTTCGGCGGAACGTGGATGGCAGCACCGGGCCTGAGCAGCAGCACGTCGCGGCCCCGGTCGAGCTGGGCGGCCGGTTTGAGTTCGCCGACCAGGAAGGCATGGGTGTCGTCCGGGCGCAGCGCGGTAATGCTGCCCACCGGGAAACCGGCCGGGAACCGACCGCCGAGGCCCGAGGTGACGATCTCGTCGCCTACTTCGACACCGGCGCTGAGCGGGATGTCGCGCAGTTCCAGCGTATCGCCACGCCCGTAGACGATCAGGCGCACGCCATTGCGCGCGACGGTGACCGGCACGGCGTGGTCAGGATCGGTCAGCAGCAGCACCGTGGCGCTGTTGCCGGTGGTGGCGATCACCTGTCCCATCAGGCCCCCTGCGTCGATCACCGCCTGGCCCACGTGCACCCCGTCGCGGGTGCCTGCGGCCAGCACCAGGCGCTGGCGCACCGGATCCAGGTCGATGTCCAGAATCGGCGCCAGCTGCACGTCCAGGCCGCTTCGCTCGGCCACGTTCAGCAGCTCGCGCAGCTGGGCGTTGTCCAGCGCGGCGGTCTGCAGGCGGGTCAGGCGCGCATTGGCGATCAGCAGCTGGTTGCGCAGTTCGCGGTTCTCGGCCACCAGTTGGCCGTGGCTGGCCGCGTTGTCCTTGACCTGGGTGCCAAGCCTGCCCGGCAATCCGGCCAGGGCCCACACCGGCTGCACCAGCACATTGGCCTGCGCGCGCAGGCGCGCCAGCCAGCCGGCCTGGTCGTCGAGCACGATCAGGACAATGGCCAGGGCCAGGTAGGCAAGCAGCCGCAGGGGGCTGCTGGCATCACCCTGGCGGGAGGCTACGGGAGGACCGGCATAGGGCGGCACGACAGGCTTCGACTGGAAAAGGTGTTGGGGATGCGACAACGCCCCAGCGCTGCGATGCCCGGCGTGGCGCGCACGCCACCGGCATCACGCCGCAGGGGCGCGTCCTTGGAACAGGGCCGGTACGGCTTATTCCGGCGCAAAGAACTCGTTGCCGTGCATGTCCACCAGCTCCAGCGCACGGCCGCCACCCCGGGCCACGCAGGTCAGCGGGTCGTCGGCCACCTGCACGTGCAGGCCGGTTTCCTCGGAGATCAGACGGTCCAGGTCGCGCAGCAGGGCGCCACCACCGGTCAGCACGATGCCGCGCTCGGCGACGTCGGCGCACAGTTCCGGCGGGGTCTGCTCCAGCGCCAGCTTGACCGCGCTGACGATGCCCGAGAGCGGCTCGTGCAGGGCTTCGAGCACCTCGTTGGAGCTGATCTTGATCATCTTCGGCACACCCTCGGCGAGGTTGCGCCCGGAGATCTCCATTTCGATCACTTCGGCCTGCGGGTAGGCGCAGCCCAGCTCGACCTTGATGCGCTCAGCGGTGGCTTCACCGATCAGCATGCCGTGGTTGCGGCGCACGTAGTTGGTGATCGACTCGTCGAAACGGTCGCCGCCGATGCGCACCGACGCCGAATAGACGATGCCGTTCAGCGAGATCACGGCCACCTCGGTGGTGCCGCCGCCGATGTCGATGACCATCGAACCGCGCGCCTCGGTCACCGGCATGCCGGCACCGATCGCGGCGGCCATCGGCTCCTCGATCAGGAACACGTCGCGCGCCCCGGCCTCTTCAGCCGATTCCTTGATCGCGCGGCGCTCGACCTGGGTCGAACCGGCCGGGACGCAGACCAGCACGCGCGGGCTCGGGCGCAGGAAGCGCGACTTGTGCACTTTCTTGATGAAGTGCTTGAGCATCGCCTCGGTGTAGGTGAAGTCGGCGATGACGCCGTCCTTCATCGGGCGGATGGTGGTGATATGGCCCGGGGTACGGCCCAGCATCTGCTTGGCCTCGGCGCCGACCGCGGCAACCGAACGGGTGCCACCGATGGCGCGGTCCTGGCGCACGGCCACGACCGACGGCTCGTTCAGCACGATCCCCTGCCCACGTACGTAAATGAGGGTGTTGGCCGTGCCCAGGTCGATGGACAGGTCATTGGAGAACATGCCACGCAGTTTCTTGAACATCTGGGAGTTGATCCTGAGGGGTGTCGCGCCCAACGCGGGATGGCGAAAAAATGGGCAGAATTCGAGGCCGACAAGCCTAGCAATCCCCCTGTGCGCGAGCAAGGACAAATCTGGTGCAAAGCCAGCCTTCACGGCCATTCAGCCCAATCCGGACAGCCCGGGTTCTGGCCCTGTGGCGTCTCACCCGTTAACCTTTGCGCCGCAGGGCGCCCGAGGGCGCCGTTTCGTTGCCCGCCCGACGGGCCTCAACACCCTTTCCGCATAGGCCTTAATCGATGTCCGCTTTGATCTGTGGTTCTCTTGCCTTCGACACCATCATGGTGTTCCCGGACCAGTTCAAGAATCACATCCTGCCGGACAAGGTCCACATCCTGAACGTGTCGTTCCTGGTCCCGCGCATGCGCCGCGAGTTCGGCGGCTGCGCCGGCAACATCGCCTACAACCTGCACCTGCTGGGCGGCGAGCCGATCCCGATGGGCACCGTGGGCTCGGACTTCGGCCCCTACCGCGAATATTTCCAGGGCCTGGGCATCGACCTGAGCCGGGTCAAGGTGATCGACGAGCTGTTCACCCCGCAGGCGTTCATCACCACCGACCACGACAACAACCAGATCACCGCCTTCCACCCGGGCGCGATGATGCGGTCCTACGAGAACCACGTGAAGGACGTGCCGGGCGTGACCCTGGGCCTGGTCGGCCCGGACGGCCGCGAAGGCATGATCCAGAATTCGCAGGAATTCTTCGACGGTGGCGTTCCGTTCATCTTCGACCCGGGCCAGGCCATGCCGCTGTTCAACGGCCCGGAACTGCGCACGTTCATCGAGCAGGCCGACTACGTGGTGGTCAACGACTACGAGTCCAACCTGCTGCAGGAGCGCACCGGCTGGGATGAAAAGCAGATCGTGAGCCGGGTCAAGGCCTACATCACCACCCGCGGCCCGAAGGGTGCGGTCATCCACACCCCGGAGAAGACCTACGACATCCCGCCGGCGCACGAGCGCCGCGTGGTCGACCCGACCGGTTGTGGCGACGCCTTCCGCGCCGGCCTGATCTACGGCATCGAGAAGGGCTACGACTGGCTGACCATCGGCCGCATGGGCAACCTGATGGGCGCGCTGAAGGTCGAACACCCGGGCACGCAGAACCAGCGTTTCACCTTCGATGAGTTCAACGAGCAGTTCAAGCAGCAGTTCGGTTACGCGCTGAACGCGTAACGGCAGACGCCGCATCCGCCCGATGGCCGTGCGCTGCGCGGCACCGGGTGGAGCGGCCATCGCACCGACGGCAGCCGGGTAGACCCCGGCTCTACGGGCGTTGCCAGGTTTCCAGTACCTGGCGGCAATCGGCCAGGTGCCAGCAGGCCATGCCTGGCCACGGGTTGTCGGGGGCATTGACCAGCAGGGTGCGGGTGCCCGCCGCGCGACCGCATTCGAGGTCGAAGCGGTAGTCACCCACCATCACCACCTGCGCGGGGTCCACCTGCCACCGCCGCACGAAGTGCAGCAGTCCGGCCGGCGACGGCTTCGGCTCGGCCTCGTCGCGGCCGATGATGTCGTCCACACCGAACGCGTCGCCCAGCCCGATCGCCTGCAGCGTCACCTCGGCCAGCGCGCGCGCATTGCGGGTCAGGATGCCGAGCCGGCAGCCCTGTGACTGCAGCGCACGCACCAGTGCCACCGCGCCCGGGGCGGGCTGCGCGACCTCGGCCAGCGCCCGCTCGTGCTCCAGCAGCCAGGCATGCCGGGCGGTGGCCTGCTCGGCCGGCAGCCCGGCCAGGTGGACCAGGATGTCCTCCTCGATCGGAATGCCCAGCGCGCGCTTGATCCGGTCGAAGTCGTGCATCGCCACGGTCAGAGTGCCGTCCATATCGAACACCCAATGGCGGATCGCCGACAGGGGCGCCGCTACCGGCCGCGTGGCATCGCCCACGGTCACTCCCACCATTTGGGCATGCGGGCGGTATCCAGCCCGCCGGTTTCGAACACCGCCGTGCGGGTGCCGCCGGCCTTGACCGGGAACTCGATGCTGATCACCTTGGCCTTGCGCGCCAGCTTCCACAGCGCCTTCTGATCGGTGATGAACATCGCAATGGCCTCGTCGGTCCGCGGGCGCCAGGCCGCCATCGCGATCGGCTTGCCGCCGTCCACGCTGACCTGCACCTTGCATTGCGGGCAGCGGAAGTCGCCGGCCTGCAGCACCAGGTAGGCATGCCGTTCCCACTTGGGGTGGTCGCGGAACACCAGCTGCACCGTCTTGGCGCCGCTGCCGTCCACGTCCACGCGCTCCTTGCTGTAGATCTGCGCCGAGAACTGCGTGCCCTTGCCCACCGGAATCTGGTTGTACTGCCACAGGGCCTGCATGCGGCGCAGCTCGCGCGCGGCCTCGGCCTTGGCCTTCACCTCGGCATAGCCCGGTTCGATCCGTGCCGCCACGTCGGTGTCCTTGTACTGGTCCAGCAGCGATCCGCCGTGGATGCGTGCCCGCTCCCAGTCCTGCGCGGCCACCGCCATGTCGTACTGCTTGGCCACGCCTTCGGCCTTCGCTTCCTGCTGCGCCTTGGCAGCGGCAGCGGCGGCGGCCTGTGCCTTGCGCTCTTCTTCGGGATTGCTGCAGGCAGCCAGGGCCAGCGTGCAGGCCGCGATGAGGATCAGTCGTTTCATTGCAGACGTCCGGTTCGGGAGTTTTCCCCGAGTTTACCGAGGTTGCGCCCACCGCTGCCGAACAAACGAAAACGACGGGTTTCCCCGTCGTTTTCAGGCATTGCATCGCGTGACGCCGATGGGCCGACCTCGCCGGCCGGCCATCGGGATTACTTGCCTGCCTTGTCCAGCATGTCCTGCACCGAGGCGGTGGTGATCGGGTGGTAGCCCGGCTTGGCCTTCTCGAAGGCGGCCTTGGCCAGCACCAGGCCTTCGGGGGTCTTCACCAGTTCGGCGTAGATCGGCAGGATCAGCTTGCGACGGCCGACGCGCTCGATGAACGCTGCGGCGGCCTCATTGGCCTCGGCATACCCGCTGCGGATCGCCAGCGGGTACCAGCGCATGGCGATTTCGCCATTGGCCGTGCCGGTGAAGTGGTAGGCCTTGTCCAGCGCGGCCAGCTTTTCCACCGGCAGGGTCTTGCCAAGGCCGTCGATGAAGTGGACCCATTCCTGGGTACCCCACTCGCCGGTGATCTGCTGGGTCGGCAGCGTGCCACTGCCATCCCAGGCAATGCGCGCGGTGTCGACGATGGAGAAGTTGCGCGAGCGGGCCTTGGTCGCGAACGACGGGATGCCCGGCTCGTCCAGCCACGCCTTCAGTTCGGCGTCGGTGACGGCGCCCGGCTTCTTCGGCAGCAGGTTCTTCTTCAGGTACGCAACGAACTGGTCCGTGTTCGCACTCTGGAAGGCATGGTCATCGAACCAGCCACGCAGGAACGGATCGAAGGTTTCGCGGCCGAAGCGCTGCTCCAGGAACTGCAGGAACCACGAGCCCTTGACGTAGGCCACGTTGCTCAGCGCTTCGTCCGGATCGCGTTCGGTCAGCGGCGGCAGCGCCAGCGCCTGGTCGGCCGGACTCATGTCCTTGACCTCGGCGAGCAGGTCGTTCTGGTCGATCTCACGCTCCATTTCGGCCATTTCCTGGCCATACAGCGCTTCGGTGATGCGGCCCTGCACGTAGGTGGTGAAACCTTCATTGAGCCAGATGTCCTTCCAGCTCGCATTGGTCACCAGGTTGCCGGACCAGCTGTGCGCCAGCTCATGGGCCACCAGCGACACCAGCGACTTGTCGCCCACGATCACCGTCGGGGTGGCGAAGGTCAGACGCGGGTTCTCCATGCCGCCGAACGGGAACGACGGCGGCAGCACGAGCATGTCGTAGCGGCCCCAACGGTACTCGCCGTACAGCTTCTCGGCGGCACCGATCATCTTCTCGGTGTCCTCGAACTCCTTGACCGCCTTGCCGACCATCGTCGGTTCGGCCCAGACGCCGGAGCGGCCGGAAATCGGCTCGAACACCAGGTCACCGGCGGCGATGGCCAGCAGGTAGGACGGGATCGGCTGCGGCATCTTGAAGGTGTAATCACCGTCACGCGCGGCCTTGGGATCGTTGTCGGCGCTCATCAGCACCATCACGTCCGGGCGCGACACCACGTGCGCGGCGTAGGTGAAACGCACGCTCGGGGTGTCCTGCAGCGGCACCCACGAACGCGCGTGGATGGCCTGCGACTGGCTGAACATGAAGGGCAGCTGCTTGCCCTCGGTCATCGACGGCTCCAACCACTGCAGGCCCGAGGCGGTCGGCGCGGTGTGGTAGGTGATCTGCACCTTGGCCGGCTGCTCCGGCGCCTCGATGCTCAGCTTGCTGCCGAACACCTTGTCTGCCGGCGCCAGCACGAAGGCCAGCGGCGACGCCTTGCCGTCGGCACCCAGCGCCTCGACCTTTTCCACGGTCAGCTCGCGGGTATCCAGCACCAGCTGCTTGGCCGCCTTGTCTTTCCACTCCAAGGTGTAGGTGGCGGTGCCGCCAATCTGCCTGCTGTCGAAATCCAGCTTCAGATCCAGCGCCAGGTCCTTGATGACGACCTTGTCCGGCTCGGCGTAGGAGCTTTCGTCGTGGCTGCGGTTGTCGGCTTTCACGGCGGTGGCGCTCGGCGTCTGGGCGGCGGGGTCGGCGGTGGGCGCGGCAGGCTCTTTGGAACAGCCGGCGGCGAGCGCGACGGCCAGGGGAATCAGCAGGAACGGAGATCGCATGTACGGGACCGATCGGGGTGAAACCACCAGTTTACCCCCCACCTCCCCTATTCAGTCGCCCTCGCAGAGCAGCCGTGCTCCGCCTGCGTACTTGGCCCGGTACATTGCCGCATCGGCGCGCCGGTACAGCTCGCGCAGATCCTCGCCCGGCCGGTAGGCCGCTCCGCCCGCGCTGGCCCGCAGCGGCATCGCCGCGCCCTCGGCCGCCAGCCCGGCCAGCCACTGCCGCAGCCGTCCGCATGCCGCCTCGTGCTGGCCCTGCACCGCCAGCAGGAACTCGTCGCCGCCCCAGCGGCCGATCCACTCGCCGGGCTGCAACCAGGCCCGCGCCGAGTCCACCAGCCGCACCAGCACCTGGTCGCCGGCCAGGTGGCCGTGCGCATCGTTGATCGGCTTGAGGTTGTCCAGATCGACCACGAACAGCGTCAACGGCTGCCTCCGCGACTGCGCCAACCGCGCCGCATCGGCCAGCGCCTGCTCGCAGCCGCGGCGGTTGAAGGCAAGGGTCAGCGGGTCCAGCAGCACGTTGCGGCGAAGATCGCGCAGGCCGGCATCGACGCCGTGCAGGTTGCGGTTGATGCTGCGCAGGAGGCGACCGATCTCATCGTGGCCCAGGTCGGGCAGGTGCGGCAGGCGCTGCTCGTCGTAGTAGGCCTCCAGCGCGTCCGCTGCCTGGCGCAGCGGCGCCATCAGCCGGTACAGCGCCAGCATCGCCATCGCCGTACCGACCACGGTGGCGCCCAGCACCACCCCCACCACCGGCCACAGGGTGGCGTGCGCGTCGTGGCCGCTGACGGCCATCCACAGCAGCAGCACCAGCAATGGCACGTGTACGCCAACGAACACCACCGCCATCAGCTTGGCGCTGAACGAACGGCGGAACACGCGGGTCAGCCCGCGGTAAAGACGCATGGCAGGCCCTCTCCGACAGCCTGCCCGCAGTGTCGCCGAGCTCCCTCAGCGGGAACCGGAACTGGGTCTCAAACCTTGTAGCCGGAGTGGATCGAGACGATGCCGCCGGTCAGGTTCTTGTAGTGGCAGCGTGCGAAACCCGCCTCGCCCATCATGGTCTTGAGCTGTTCCTGCGGCGGGTGCTTGCGGATGCTCTCCGCCAGGTACTGGTAGCTGTCGCCGTCGCGCGCGAACAGCTGGCCCAGCTTGGGCAGGATCTTGAACGAGTGGAAGTCGTAGATCGGCTTGAACCAGTCGGCAGTGACCTCGGAGAACTCCAGCACCCGCGCCTGACCGCCGACCTTGAGCACGCGGTACATCTCGCGCAGGCCGGCGTCCTTGTCGGTCACGTTGCGCAGCCCGAAGGCGATGGTGACCAGATCGAAGCTGGCATCCGGGAACGGCAGCGCCTCGGCGTTGCACTGGACGTACTGCAGGCCCGACACCAGGCCCCGGTTGGTCAGCCGGTCGCGGCCCACCGAGAGCATGCCGGCGTTGATGTCGCCGAGCACCACTTCACCGTCCTCACCCACGCGCTCCTTGATCAGCGCGGCGATGTCGCCAGTGCCCCCGGCCAGGTCGAGCACCCGGTCGCCCGGTTTCACCTGCGCGGTGGCCACGTAGTAGCGCTTCCAGGCCCGGTGGATGCCCAGGCTCATCAGGTCGTTCATCAGGTCGTAGCTGCGCGCGACCGAGGTGAACACTTCGCCCACCAGCTTCTGCTTGTCCTTGGCGGCGACATCGCGGAAGCCGAAATGGGTGGTACCGGTCTTGTAGGGGGATTCGCTCATGGCCCCGATTATCGCACCGCTGGCCACGCTGCGGCACCCACCGCCTATCATGGCCACTCCTGTTTACCGGACCGACCATGATCACCACCCCCGACTACGCCGCCCTGCTCGAAACCGCCATCGCCGAAGCCCGCCAGGGCCTGGCCGAAGGCGGCATCCCGATCGGCGCGGCCCTGTACCACAACGACGGCCGCCTGCTCGGCTGCGGCCACAACCGACGGGTGCAGGAAGGCGACCCCTCGGTTCACGGCGAAACCGACGCGTTCCGCAAGGCCGGCCGCCAGCGCCGCTACCAGGACACCATCATGGTCACCACCCTGGCCCCCTGCTGGTACTGCAGCGGCCTGGTGCGCCAGTTCAACATCGGCACCGTGGTGGTGGGCGAATCGGTCACCTTCCAGGGCGGCATCGAGTGGCTGCGCGAGAATGGCGTGAAGGTGATCGACATGCAGAGCCAGACCTGCATCGACCTGCTCGGCGGATTCATCTCGGCCCATCCCGAGGTCTGGAACGAAGACATCGGCGAGTAACAGCGTCCGATCCACGGCGCGCTGCGGCATTCGGGCGCGCCCGTGCTCCGTCGGCGCCCCGCTGCGGAACGGCGTTATGAACGCTTCAGTTGCCGGCGGCGGGGCAAACGCGTTGTGCCAGCAGCGTCTGCGCGGCAGAACGCGACACGGTGCGCACATGTGCCGCCCCCCCTGAACACGCGGCAGTAACAAATGGGCATCGTTGACCGCCTATGGTGGATGCACAGGGGGCTGCATCGTCGAGGAGACGCCATGAACGCCCGAATATCCCGCACCGCCGCCGTCGAACCGGACATGACACTCGCCTGGGAACAACTGCAGGCGTCCTACACCCGCCACCGCAACTCCGCGCCCTTCTGGAGTGCCTACCAGGCCATCCAGAACGAGCTGATGCTTTCCCACCCCAAGCGCTGCATCGACGTATGCAACCAGCTCGCCACGCTGGCCGAGCGCCTTGGCGTCGTTGCCCACGCGCAACTGCTCGGCAGCGCGTGCCCTGAATCTTTCAGCGATGGCCGCCACACCGGCTCGACATCGCCATGACGTCGCATGCACCCGGTATTACGCACTCTTGACTCCCTCCTTCCATATCGACGCAACCATGTCATCCGCCTCGCTTTCCATCCCCGCCGTGATCGACGTCGACGCCGAAGTCGGCCATTGGCGTCAGCGCCACGCCGACGGCACGCTGGGCTCCGGTTCCTTCGGGCACTACGTACCGTGGATCAAATTCGCCTGCGATTCGTTGATCACCCAGCCCCGGGCCAGCGACGAACAGCGCGACGAATCCTTCCAGACCCACTACGCACTGCAGATCATGCCGCGCCTTAGCGAAGACCAGGCCCGCGACTTCGTCGAGCAGTGCTGGGAACACGTCTACCGTGCAGGTCGCCAGGACCTGGCCTCGCGACCGCGCCTGGGCGCGCGCGCCTGATCCACGTCGCGCGAACACGTCGCGTGCGCTGCACGCCGCCTGCACAGCGCGCCTGGCCATGATGGGGCACCGCAACCACCCTGCCGTGCCGCATGACACTCCGACGCGTGTTCAACCTGGTCGCCAAAAAGGCGGCCTATGCCGCAGGAACGCCGTGGACGTTCCTCGGCGCGCTGGCCATTGTGGTGATCTGGGGCGCCAGCGGCCCGATCTTCAAGTTCAACGACACCTGGCAGCTGGTGATCAACACCGGCACCACGATCATCACCTTCCTGATGGTGTTCCTGATCCAGCACAGCCAGAACGCGGACACCGCCGCGATCCAGATCAAGCTCGATGAGCTGATCCGCGCCAACGCCGAGGCGAACAACGAACTTCTCGATCTGGAAGAACTGGACGAGGAACGGCTGGAAGAGATCCGCCGCGAATACGAGCGCATGGCGCGCGAAGCCGGCGATGCGCTGGAGCGCGTGCGCGCATCCGGCCATCCGATGCGGCGGGACGACGAGGCGGTGTAACCGCCCCGTCGTACCGGCGTGCTCAGCCGCGCTCGTGCCAGCCGCCGCCCAGCACCTTGTACAGCGCCACCTGATTGGACTGCTGCGCCAGCTGCGTGGTGACCAGCGACTGGCGCGCACTGTAGGCGGTGCGGCGCGCATCGAGCAGGGTCAGGAAGCTGTCCAGGCCGGCATCGTAGCGGGCCTGCGACAGCTGCTGCGCCTGATCGGCCGCTGCCACCAGTGCCTGCTGGGACTGCAGCTGCTCGGCCAGGCTGCGGTTCAACGCCAGTCCGTCGGCTGCCTCGCGGAAGCCGGACTGGATGGCCTTTTCATACTGCGCCAACGCGATATCGCGATCGGCAGTGGCCATGCCCAGGTTCGCGCGCAGCTTGCCCCCCTGGAAGATCGGCAGGTTCAGCTTCGGAATGAAGCTCCACACACGCGTACCACTGTCGAACAGGCCGGACAGTTCCGACGAGGCCGAACCGACACTGCCGGTCAGGCTGATCGACGGGAAGAACGCCGCGCGCGCCGCGCCGATGTTGGCATTGGCCGACATCAACGTGTGCTCGGCGGCCATCACATCCGGGCGCCGCAGCAGCACATCACCCGGTACGCCGGCCGGCAGCGGCTGCACGGCCGCGACCTCGGTGATTTCACCCTGCGGCAGCAGTGCCTCGTCGATCGGACCGCCTGCGAGCAGCACCAGCGCATTGCGGTCCTGCGCGACCTGTCCTCCGAAGCGCGCGACATCGGTGCGGGCGGTTTCCACCAGCGTGCGGGTCTGGCTCAGCTCCAGCGCCGAGGCACCGCCCAGACGGTGCCGCGCTTCGGTCAGGCGCAGCGAGTCTTCATAGGTGGCCAGCGTGGCCTGGGCGATGCGCAGCTGCTCGGCATCGGCGCCGAGTGTCAGCCAGGCATTGGCAACCTCGGCCACCAGCGACAACTGCGCGCTGCGGCGGTTGGCCGCCTCGGCGAAATACTGCTGCAGCGCCGCCTGGCTGAGATTGCGCACGCGGCCGAACAGATCCAGCTCGAACTCGACCACGCCCAGATTGGCGCTGAACTGCTCGGTCACCGGCGCGTCGCCGCCGCTGCGGGTCATCTGGCCCTGGGCGGCGATCGCCGGCACGCGGTCGGCGCGCTGGATGCGGTACTGCGCACGGGCGCGCTCGACGTTGAGCACGGCCACGCGCAGGTCGCGGTTGTTGTCCAGCGACTGGCCGATCACCGCCTGCAGGCGCGGGTCGACGAAGAAGTCGCGCCAGCCGATATCGGCGACCGGGGTGGCCGACGCATCGGCCACCGTGCTGACGGGCCACTGCGCGGGAATCGCAGGGGCGACCTCGGTGCTCCGTGGTTCAAGGGTGGCACAGCCGGCAAGCGAGAGCGCAACTGCGACGGAGAGAATCAAAGAAGCGTGTTTCATAACGATTTCCCGGGTAGTGCCGGCCGACGGCCGGCGCCAAGCAGAGCATGGATCGAGCGCATCAGGCATCGCCGGTCCTGCGCGTTTTGCGGTTGAACACGCGCTGCACCACCACGAAGAACAGCGGGATGAAGAACACGCCCAGCAGCGTGCCTACCACCATGCCGCCGAGCACGCCGGTACCGATCGCACGCTGCGCGCCGGAACCGGCACCGGAGGCGATCGCCAGCGGCAGCACGCCCAGGCCGAAGGCCAGCGAGGTCATGATGATCGGGCGCAGACGGTCGCGCACGGCATGCATGGTGGCTTCGATCAACCCGGCGCCCTTCTCGAGGTTCTCCTTGGCGAACTCCACGATCAGGATCGCGTTCTTGCTGGTCAGGCCGACGGTGGTCAGCATCGCGACCTGGAAGTAGATGTCGCGTTCCATGCCGCGCATGGTATTGGCCAGCACGGCACCGAGAATGCCCAGCGGCGCCACCAGCAGCACCGAGGTCGGCACGCTCCAGCTCTCGTACAGCGCGGCCAGGCACAGGAACACGATCAGCAGCGACAGCGTGTACAGCAGCGGCGTCTGCGAACCGGCCTGGCGTTCCTGGTAGGACAACGCGGTCCACTCGATCTCGAAGCCCGGCGGCAGGTCCTTGGCGATGCGCTCGATCTCGGCCATTGCATCGCCCGAGGCCACGCCCGGGGCGGGTTCGCCCTGGATCTCCATCGCCGATACGCCGTTGTAGCGTTCCAGGCGCGGCGAACCGTAGTCCCAGCGCTTGGTTGCGAAGGCACTGAACGGCACCATCTCGCCCTTGGCGTTCTTCACCGACCAGACGTTGAAGTCGTCCGGATTCATGCGGAAGTCCGCATCGGACTGCACGTACACGCGCTTGACCCGGCCACGGTCGATGAAGTCGTCGATGTAGCTGCTGCCCCACGCGGTGGCCAGCGTGTTGTTGATCGAGGCCACCGACAGGCCCAGCGCGTTGGCCTTCTCCACATCCACGTCGATGCGCAGCTGCGGGGTGTCTTCCTGCCCGTTCGGGCGCACGTTGGCCAGCAGCTTGCTCTCACCGGCACCGCCCAGCAGCTGGTTGCGCGCGTTGAGCAGGGCCTCGTGGCCCTGGCCGCTGTTGTCCTTCAGGAAGAAGGTGTAGCCCGAGCCGATGCCCAGCTCCGGCATCGCCGGCGGCGGGAAGGCGAAGATGAAGGCGTCCTTGATCTGGCCCAGCGCGCCCATCGCGCGGCCGGTGATCGGGCCGACGCCCTGGTCGGCATTCCGGTCCTTCCAGTCCTTGAGCTTGATGAAGGCCATGCCCGCGTTCTGGCCCATGCCGGCGAAGCTGAAGCCCTGCACCATGAACACCGATTCGACCGCCTCGGACTCGTTCTTCAGGAAGTGGTCTTCCAGCTTGTACATCGCCTCCAGGGTGCGCTCCTGGGTGGCGCCGACCGGGGTCTGCACCAGCGCCATCAGGATGCCCTGGTCTTCATTGGGCAGGAACGAGCTGGGCAGGCGCGCGAACAGCAGGCCCATCACCACCGCCAGCGCGGCGAAGATGGACATGAAGCGCCACGGCCGCGCCAGGATGCCCTTGACGCCACGCTGGTAGGTTTCGCTGGAACGGTCGAAGCCACGGTTGAAGCCGTTGAAGAACCGACCGGCCAAGCCACGGTGCGCCACGTGGTGCTCGCCCTTCTTCAGCGGCTTGAGCATGGTGGCGCACAGCGCCGGGGTCAGCACGATGGCGACCAGCACCGACAGCGCCATCGCCGAGACGATCGTCGCCGAGAACTGCCGGTAGATCACGCCCGTGGAGCCGCTCATGAAGGCCATCGGCACGAACACCGCCGACAGCACCAGGCCGATGCCGACCAGCGCGCCGGTGATCTGGCCCATCGACTTGCGGGTGGCCTCCAGCGGTGACAGGCCCTCTTCGGACATGATGCGCTCGACGTTCTCCACCACCACGATGGCGTCATCGACCAGCAGGCCGATCGCCAGCACCATCGCGAACATGGTGAGCATGTTGATCGAGAAGCCCAGCGCGGCCAGGATGCCGAACGTACCCAGCAGCACCACCGGCACGGCGATGGTGGGGATCAGGGTGGCACGGAAGTTCTGCAGGAACAGATACATCACCACGAATACCAGCACGATCGCTTCGATCAGGGTCTTGATCACGCCCTTGATCGAGACCTGTACGAACGGCGTGGTGTCGTAGGGCACCACCGATTCCAGGCCCGCCGGGAAGTTGGCCTTCATGTCCTCCAGCGCCGCGCGGACGCCGTTGGCGGTGTCCAGCGCGTTGGCGCCGGTGGCCAGGGTGATGGCGATACCGGTAGAGGGCTTTCCGTTGTAGCGGGTGACGAAGTCGTAGCTTTCCGCACCGAGTTCGACCCGGGCCACATCGCCCAGGCGCAGCTCGCTGCCGTCGGTGCCACCGCGGACCAGGATGTTGCGGAACTGCTCCGGGGTCTGCAGGCGGTCCTGCGCGTTGATGGTGGCGTTGAGCTGCTGGCCCTTCACCGAGGGCGCACCGCCAAGCTGGCCGATGGCCACCTGTGCGTTCTGCGCGGTGATCGCCGCAGTGACTTCATCCACCGACAGCTTGTAGGTGTGCAGCTTGTTGGGGTCCAGCCAGATGCGCATGGCGTACTTGCCGCCGAACACCTGGATGTTGCCCACGCCCGGCACGCGGCTGAGCGGATCGACGACATTGGAGCCGACGTAGTCGGAGATGTCGTTGGCATCCATGCTGCCGTCGTTGGACACAAAGCCGATCACCTGCAGGAAGCCGCTGCTCGACTTGGCCACGTTGATGCCCTGCCGCTGCACTTCCTGCGGCAGCAGCGGCATGGCCAGCTGCAGCTTGTTCTGCACCTGCACCTGCGCGATGTCCGGGTTGGTCCCGCTCTCGAAGGTCAGGGTGATGGTCGCCTGGCCGTTGGCCGAGCTGTTGGACGAGAAGTAGATCAGGCCATCGATGCCTTTCATGTTCTGTTCGATGATCTGGGTCACCGAGTCCTCGACCACCTTGGCCGATGCACCCGGGTAGGTGGCGCTGATCTCGACGGCCGGCGGTGCCACTTCCGGGTACATCGAGACCGGCAGCTTCACCACGGCCAGCGCACCGGCAAGCATGATGATGATCGCGATCACCCATGCAAAGATGGGGCGATCAATGAAATAACGTGCCATTGGATTCTCCGCTTACTGCTTGTCGGCCGGAGCCGCCGGCGCAGCGGCCGGCTTGGCCGGCGCAGCGCCCATCTCGGTGGCCTGCACGGGCATGCCCGGCTGGATCTTCTGCAGCCCTTCGACAATGACCTTGTCGCCGGCCTTCAGGCCGTCCTCGACCAGCCACTTGCTGCCGACCGCACGGCTGACCTTGACCGGCCGCACTTCGACCTTGTTGTCCTTGCCGACCACCATCGCGGTGGTATCGCCCTTGGGATCGCGCGCCACGCCCTGCATCGGCACCAGCAGGCCGTTCTCGCGCACGCCGCTGCCGACCTGCGCACGCACGTACATGCCCGGCATCAGGATCTGGTCGGGGTTGTCGACCTTGACCCGCATCGCGTAGCTGCCGGTGGTGGGATCGACGCTGACTTCGGAGAATTCCAGCGTGCCCTTGTGGGCGAACTCGGTGCCGTCATCGAGCAGGATGGTCACCGGCAGGCTCTGGTTGTCCTGCAGGCGGCCGGTGGCCAGTTCGCGACGCATCTGCAGCAGTTCGCTGGCCGACTGGGTCAGGTCGACGTAGATCGGGTCGAGCTGCTGCACGGTGGCCAGCGCCTCGGCCTGGCCGGCGCTGACCAGCGCGCCCTGGGTGACCGAGGACTTGCCGATGCGGCCGCTGATCGGCGCGGTGATGCGCGCATAGCCGAGGGTGACATTGGCCGCATCCAGCGCGGCGCGGGCGGCGCCGACGTCGGCCTCGGCCTGCTTCAGCGCCGCGATCGCGTTTTCGTTGTCCTGGGTGCTGACCGCATCGACCTTGGCCAGCTCGGCAATGCGCCGCGCGCTCAGGCGGGCCGCATTGGCGGTGGCTTCGGCGCGGGCCAGCTGGGCGCGGGCGCTGTTGGCCTGGGCGCGGTAGCTGGCGTCGTCGATCTGGTACAGCGCCTGCCCGGCGTTGACCAGCCCACCTTCGGTGAACAGGCGCTTGGCCACGATGCCGCTGACCTGCGGGCGCACTTCGGCCACCAGGAAGGCAGTGGTGCGGCCCGGCAGTTCACGGGTCAGCCCGACCTGCTCGGCTTTCAGGGTGGCCACGGTGACCTGGCCGGGACCGCCCTGCGGCCCCTCCGGGGCACCGCCGCCGCAGGCGGACACGGTCAGGGCGATCGCGAGGGACAGCGCGAGGAAGCGATAGGGGGATCGGGACATGGCAGCGTGGGCTCACAGGTACGAATAAGGGGCACCCCGCCACGAACTCCGCCAATAAAGCAGCGAATCACGGCCAACAGGGCGACAAATGCAGACAAAACCTGGCTGAGTGCCTGCCGGCGCAAGGCAGGCGGTGCTTGGCGAGGATCAGTGGGGCGCAAATATACATACATGCATGTTTGTTTGTAAAGCGGTACAATTCAGGCCGGTTTCATCCAGCACCTGCGTAGCGCAATGGCCAGAAAAACCAAAGAAGAGGCGCAGGCCACCCGCGAAGGCATCCTTGATGCCGCCCAGGCCTGTTTCCATGAATACGGGGTCGCCGGCACCAGCCTGGCGATGATCGGCGCGCGGGCGGGCTTTACCCGCGGTGCGGTGTACTGGCACTTCAAGAACAAGACCGAAGTACTGACGGCCATGATCGACCGCGAGCGCATCCCGTTCATCGAACGCCTGCGCCGCACGACCTCCTCCAAGCGCTCCACACCCGTACTGGACCTGCGCTCGGCGCTGCTGGTGTCCTTCCAGGAACTGGCCGACGACGAACGCCTGCGCAACATGATGGAGATCATGCTGCGCAACGATCTGTCGGTGGAGAGCCAGGCAATGCAGCAGCTGCAGCTGGAGGCCTCGCGCGAGGAGCTGGCCATCTTCGCGGCCGCCTTCCAGCGCGCACGCGACCTCGGGCAGCTGCGTGACGGCGTGGACGTGGACACGGTGGCCCGCATCGTCAGCACCAGCCTGACCGGCGTGCTGTACAGCGCGATGCTGGAACCGGAGCTGTTCGAGATCAAACGCGACGGGGCGGAGACCCTGGACGCGATCCTCAGCGCGTTCGTGAAGCCGGGTGTGTTCACCCCGGGTGCCGCGCCGACGGCGCTGCCGACCGACGACGAGGCGTAGTGCCGGCCGCTGGCCGGCTCCTCGGATTGGGTTCCCTGGGTGCCGGCTCCGCCGGGCGGCCTCATGCAGTCAGGCGAACAGCCGGTGGGCATCGGCTCCGTGGGTTTGGCCGTCCGGCGAGGGTTTGCGGGACACCCCGTGAATCCCTCCCTGGAGGCTCGTCAAACACACCCCTGATCTAGACGGTCCCACAAACCCGCCCCGGCCGGCCTTCGGCAGGTGGCCGATGACCACCGAAGATCAAAGGCACCGCATTGCAGCGGTAGCGGATGCTGGCGTAGTTGTGCCAAACAGCGTTCTCAGTCTGCTGCACATCGGTTTGCTGCTACTGAGCTTCATGTTCCAGGCGAGCGTGGAGGAAGTCATCTTCCGCGGCTGGATGCTGTCGGCGGTGGCGCGCAAGACCAATGTCGCGGTGGCCGTGCTGCTGGTGTCGCTCGTTTTCTGCTTCCTGCATTTCAGTCCGCACCAGCCGCCCCTGGTCATACTCAGCACGTTCCTGTTCTCGCTGCTCGCCTGCGCCTGGACGTTGCGGACCGGTAGTATCTGGGGCGTGATGGGCTGGCACACGGGGTGGAACTGGTTGCTCGCGACCGGCTTCGAACTGCCCGTCACCGGCATCGATGCGCACTTGCCGGCGCTGCTGGTGGCGCTGCGCCCGCAAGGCCTCGACACCCTGACCGGTGGCGCGCAAGGGCCGGAAGGCAGTTACCTGTGCAGCGTCTTCTTCGTTGCCGCGATCGCGTGCATCCAGTAGCGAAAGACGCGCGGGGCTCAGAACTTCTCGCCGACCAACAGGTAACGTCACTGCCCGGGCGGCATGTGTCCACTCTGGGCGCTCGTCTCCAGGCCTGCGCCGGATGGGTTCAACATCCGAACCCCGTCATCGCTGGACATTGTGTCGATCCATGCTCACTGGGAGCATAGAACCCGGGGAGAGATTGCCAGGGCGTTGGGCCTGGATTTGAACGCTGTGCGCTCCCCACCGTTCTCCGACATGCGCCGTATGCGAAACAGTCTTCTACACGCGTGTGGCTGGGCGGAGAGCTCCAAGCACTTTGACGTCCTGCAATGGTTCAACAAAGGCGATGTGGTCGTGCTGAACCCTGACCGCTTCCGCGAAAGCATGGATCGCCCAAGGGGCTTCCAGATGCTGTCCATACTCCCGGATTCGATCCGCTCCCGGGCCTCAAGCGGTAACACTCGGAAGTACCGCGCTGTAGTTGTGAAGGCCTCTCACGACACTTCCCTCTACTGAACAGGACAAGTCGAGCGCGCACGTGCCTCGATTATGCTTGTGCATTCAGATGGTGATCCTCCACAGCTGTCAGCGTGCAACAGCTTTCCATCTTCTCGCAAAAGTACGTAGTAGACACGCGTGCGCACACGCTCTCCAGTGCCGATGTCATATCCACTTACGGCCGAAACAACTCGAGCGCTGCAGTTCAGCTTTGAAAGCGGCGAAAGGCGTCCCTCGGCCACTCCAGCTATCGCCGACATGTATTCAGCAGCTAAAGAACTGTCTGGTTGATCGTTGATGGATTTCTCCGAAACGGCCTCCTCGCTTCCGCATCCCTGCATCAAGCCGCCAATCAACGTGAGCGCCAACGCGCGGTATGTCACTACGTTCATTTTACATGGCACGCGGCGCGTGCTGCATCAATCATCATCTTGCTGCATTCCTGCAGGCCAAGTGCGCAAGTCCGAGACGACAAATAGCGCCCCCCAGAATCGGTCAGCGCGTAGAATACTCTCCACGCTCTTGTGCCCGGCTTCGGAAACTCTACCTGTACAGTTATCAGCTGTAGTTCAATGGCTGGTCCTTCAGGGACGCTATCCTTTGCCAATGCACCTTGCACATTAACTTCGTAGTGCTGTGCGAGACTGCTATGGGATTCGTGGTTGATCACGGAATAGTTGCAGCCTTGCGGGCTGCTGCATGACGTTGCGCTCAAAGCTGCAACGACAACCACAGTGATGCCTGAAATTCGTAGCGAGTTGTGCGCGGTCACGTTTGGTGCTCCTGCCATCACTTTCAGGAGAATTGTCGATCCAATCGTTTTGCGTCCAGCCTTCCTTCCGCTCGGAACACGCCCTTGAAGTCGCTGAGCTTAAGCTTCTGTGTAGTGTCGTTGCGAGTGATTCCATTTTCATTGGAAGCTCGAAGCCTAGTGCCCGAGCGATTCGCCATGACGTGATCGTCAGTGTAGCCGTCCTTGTAGGTTGCTGCCCTGGGAAGTGGCCGGGGGCGGCAGTGCCACATTGACCGTGGCAAACCCCGACCAAGCCCCACAATTGACGAAGTTGCAAGCCTGCACCCGGTAGGCATAGCTGCCATTGCCTCGGCTGACCCCGACCGACGTGGGGCCATCAGACAACAGCGTGACCCAGCCCGCACCGTTGGCGCTTTCCTGCAGGGTGTAGCGGGTCGCGCCGGCGACGGGGTTCCAGCCAATGCCGATGCTGCCCGGACCCACACGGGCGGGGGCACTTGGACTGGGGGCGGCCGTCAGCGGGTATGTCACGGCGGTGGTGGCGGTGGCGCTGTAGCCCGTGCAGCCGGCCGAACTACTGGCCGGCGCGCGGTAGTCGAGCTACGGGTACGTTGTTGGCTCGTGCTCCCCGAGCGAATATTGGAGTACTGGATCAGAGTCGCGTGGCTGCCGTTTGTGCCCGGTCTGCAATCGACCCCGATCAAGACACCTACCTCGAGGCCGCGGATTCGTCAGTTCCAAATCCTCGCCCATCTACAGACCAGTACACCTCGGAGATAGGCTGGTTGACGAACCTGAACATCACGAGCCCACGTTCAGGGCTGTAGAAGTACTCGGTCCCATGACGTGAAATCACGAAGGTGTGGATCTCGTCGCCGAGTATGCGCAACGTGCGCTCGCCCTCTAGCTTGAAAATGAGATCCCCATCTCCACATTCCCATTCCTTCGCGCGCATCTCCGGATCGGTCGGTGCGCAGAAGCTCATCCGCGTTGTCTTGAAGCACCGGCTGCGATTGGCAGGGCACGCTTCAATTTCGGTCACTGTCGCAGGGTAAACAAGCGTCTTCTTGTCCAGATCAATTGTGATCGCGGAGGTTTCGAAGGATAGATCTGAGACGCTTTCATAGCGATACTGTCCTGCGTCCCCACCATACTGTGGAAGAGCGGACTGGGCGTTAGCCACCGCGAAGAGGGTTGCGAGCACTGTAGGAAATGTCATCTTTCAATCCTGGGCTTGACCAGCAGTTCTTCACCTTTGGAAAGTATCTCTACGGCACGATCACTTGCCATGTTCTCGGCACCTGCGGCAAAGTCCATCCTAAGGTTTTCTGCGTTTCCATGACCAGCGAATTCATGGACGCCAAATGCGGCCTTGGCAGTGTCTCCGCCCTGGGCAACCAAGCCACCGTTCATTTTCAGTTCGCCCGGTGACTCTAGAGCCTGAATCATATTGCTTAGCGTAGTCTGAACTTGATCCACTTTACCGTCTACGAGTCTAGCTGTCGTTTCACCTGCGGCACCCGTGGATGGAGCTGCGGCGGCCGTAGTGTCTATTTTTACCTTCCAGTTCTTCAGGTTTGCAATTTCAGCGGGGCTTCCGCCTGCTCTTACGCCTCGCGCTGTGAGATTGCTGGGCTAGTTTGGGCGCGCAGCGGCTGGGCGGTGTTGCCGTCGAACTCGGTACGCGACTGCTCGATGCCGTTGACGATGCCGCGGGCAGTCTGCCCGCGCACCCACAGCTGCGCATTGTCGTAGTACTCCGTGCTGCTGCGGCTGAAGCCGGCGGTGTTGGATTCCACCACGGCGACTTCGCGGATGGACGCATCAAACGTCTGCACCTGACGGGTGAACAACACGCCGTCCTGCTGCACGGTGGTGCTCTGTACCGGGCGATTGAGGTGCTCGCCCAGTTCGGTGGCTCCATACTTCAGGTTGCGGCCGGCGGCCTGCGGGAACGGCGCGCTGGGCAACTGCGCGTTGGGGTAGTAGCTGTTCCGGTCCACGCGAACCACGTTGCCGCCGCTGGTGGTGGTAGTGCCCAGCAGCAGGCCGTCGTTGTAGGCGACTTCCTTGCCGAACTCGTAGGTCTTGATCACGCCATCGGGTAAGGTTTCGATCGTTATCTTGGGTTCCGACTGACCTGCAGGAATCATGGGCCACCCTTGCTGAGTCAGGTTCCGGTCGTATTCCCACCCCAGGTTGGTGTACTGGTATGTCCATTGCGCGGTGGGCATGCCCGGGCCACTGATGGTCTTGGTGACCAGCGACATGGCATCCCGGTAGATGGGCGTCATGTTCCAGCCGTCGGCGATCAGCTGCTCATCGCCGGAGGTAATGAAACGTGAGAGGCGCGCCAATGGGTTGGAGTTGCCAAATTTGGCAAAATGGCAAACCGGGAGCGCGACGCGCGGTTTCCCTGCACCGATGTCAGAGTTTTCTGATCGCCGTGGCGCATGGTGCGCAGCGCATGGATCCGCCGAGACGGGTCGCATGAAGGGCACGGGGCGATTCCGTGGATGCCGGACGAACGTAGGTAGCGTCGGTCGCGCGACGACTGCCGATTACCCCAATCGCCCGTTCAACGCATGGCCCCCAATCGAATACGCCGTTGACCTTGCCCCCGCAAACCCGCACCGTCCCGCCAAAGCCGAGCCAACGAAAAAAAGGCGGCACCGAAGTGCCGCCCTTTCAATTCATGCCACCCTCCCCTTACAGGATGTAGCGGCTCAGATCCGGATCCTGCACCAGCTCGCCAAGATGGGCGTCCACGTAGGCGTGGTCGATGCTGATCGTCTCGCCGTCGCGGTCCGGGGCCTCGTAGCTGAGCGAATCGAGCAGTCGCTCGAGCACCGTGTGGAGGCGGCGGGCACCGATGTTTTCCTGCCGCTCGTTGACCTGGAACGCGATCTCGGCCAAGCGGTCGACCGCATCGGCGGTGAACGCCACCGACACGCCCTCGGTGAGCAGCAGCGCTTCGTACTGCTTGGTCAGCGCGGCCTTCGGCTCGGTGAGGATGCGCACGAAATCGTTCTTGCTGAGCGCGCCCAGTTCCACCCGGATCGGGAAGCGGCCCTGCAGCTCGGGGATCAGGTCGCTGGGCTTGGCCAGGTGGAACGCACCGGAGGCGATGAACAGGATGTGGTCGGTCTTGACCGTGCCGTACTTGGTGGACACGTTGGAGCCTTCCACCAGCGGCAGCAGGTCGCGCTGCACGCCTTCGCGCGACACGTCGCCACCGGACGCACCGGCTTCGCCGCGCTTGGCGACTTTGTCGATCTCGTCGATGAACACGATGCCGTGCTGCTCGCACGCTTCGATCGCCGCGCTGCGGATGTCGTCTTCGTTGACCAGCTTGCCGGCCTCTTCCTCGATCAGCAGCGGGCGCGCGGCCTTGATGCTCAGCGTGCGCTTCTGCGCCTTGGCGCCGCCCATGCTGGAGAACATCTGGCGCAGCTGCTGGCCCATTTCCTCCATGCCCGGCGGGGTCATGATGTCCACGCCAACATTGGCCGAGACTTCCAGCTCGATCTCGCGCTCGTCCAGTTCGCCATTGCGCAGCATGCGGCGGAACTTGATCCGCGTTTCATTGTCCTGCGCGGACGGCTCATTGCGTGCGGCCTCGGCATCGAAGCCGATACCGGTGCTGCGGCGCGGCAGCAGCGCATCGAGGATGCGGTCCTCGGCGCGCTCTTCGGCCTGATTGCGCACGCGCACCTTGGCCTGCTCGCGATACAGCTTGACCGCCGTGTCGGCGAGGTCGCGGATGATCTGCTCCACATCCTTGCCGACGTAGCCGACCTCGGTGAAGCGGGTCGCTTCGACCTTTACGAACGGCGCATTGGCCAGCGTGGCCAGGCGGCGCGCGATTTCGGTCTTGCCGACGCCGGTCGGGCCGATCATCAGGATGTTCTTGGGCATGACTTCGTTGCGCAGCTCGGCCGGCAACTGCATGCGGCGCCAGCGGTTGCGCAGCGCGATGGCGACCGCGCGCTTGGCATCATGCTGGCCGACGATGTGCCGATCCAGTTCCTGCACGATCTCGCGCGGGGTCATGGTGGCGGAAGAAACTTCAATCTTGTGCGGCATGGGTGTGCTCACGAGTGAATGTGGTTGATCGAGATTGCCGGCCAGCGGCCGGCACTACGCCATGTATCGGGTCGGCGCCGTGGCAGTGCCGGCCGCTGGCCGGCGCTCCGTTACAGCTCTTCAACCACCACATTGCGATTGGTGTAGATACAGATGTCGCCGGCGATGTTGATCGATTCGGTGGCGATGGTGCGGGCGTCCAGTTCGGTGTGCGCCAGCAGCGCGCGCGCGGCCGACAACGCGTAGGAGCCGCCCGAGCCGATGGCGATGATGCCGTCCTCCGGCTCGATCACGTCACCGGTGCCGCTGATGATCAGCGAGGTGTCCTTGTCGGCTACCGCGAGCAGGGCCTCCAGCTTGCCAAGGCGGCGCTCGGTGCGCCAATCCTTGGCCAGCTCGACGGCGGCGCGCTGCAGCTGCCCGTGTTTTTCCAGCTTGGCTTCGAACAGCTCGAACAGGGTGAAGGCATCGGCGGCGGCACCGGCGAAACCGGCCAGTACCTGGCCCTCACGGCCCAGACGGCGCACCTTGCGGGCGTTGCCCTTCATCACCGTGTGGCCGAGCGTGACCTGGCCATCGCCGGCGACGGCGACGTGACCATTGCGGCGCACCGAAATGATGGTGGTGGCGTGAAAAACGTTGGGGTTCTGACTGGGGTCCATGTGGCCTCCGGGGTGACAGAGACTGAGGTGGGGTCGTTGCCCCGGGCTTCAAGCCACCCTGCCCTGCGCCCCGCTGACGCACCGGATCGATTCAGCTTTCGTTGCTGCTTCGCCGCCGTTTCGCGCGCGGGTGGGCCGCGTCATAGACCTTGGCCAGGTGCTGGAAATCCAGATGGGTGTAGATCTGCGTCGTGGCGATATCGGCATGGCCAAGCAGCTCCTGCACGCCGCGCAGGTCACCGGACGATTCCAGAATGTGGCTGGCAAAGCTGTGCCGCAGCATGTGCGGATGCACGTGCTTGAACAGGCCTTGGCGCTGGGCGAGCTGGCGGATGCGGATCTGCACCGCACGCTGGGTGATCGGACCGCCGTTGCGCCCCGGAAACACCGGTGCGTCGGCAGCGCCACCACATTCGGCGTGCCACGCCTGCAGGGCAGCGCGTGCGTGCGAACCGAACGGGACGCGTCGCTGGCGGTTGCCCTTGCCCAGCACGTTGACCAGGCCGGTCGCGAAATCCAGGTCGCGCCAGATCAGCGCGCACAGCTCGCTCAGGCGCAGGCCCGAGGAATAGAACAATTCCAGCAGTGCGCGATCGCGCATGCCGAGGGGCGCATCGGTCGGCAGTTCGACCAGACGCACCGCTTCGTCGGCGTCCAGCACCTGTGGCAGTTTGCGTGGCGCCTTGGGCGCCTTCAGGGTGGCGGCAGGGCTGACCTCGATGCGACGGTGCCGCAGCAGCCAGCCATAGAAACTGCGGCAAGCCGACAGCCGGCGCTGCAGTGAGGTCGGCGACAGGCCGCGACGGTGCTCGGCAGCAATGAACTGGCGCAGCTGCTCGCTGTCCAGGGTCTCGATCGCCGCGCCCTGCGCCTGCGCCCATGCCGATACCGCCTCCAGGTCACGGCGGTAGGCATCCAGCGTGTGCGCCGACATGCGGCGCTCCACCTGCAGGTGGGCGAGAAACGCGGCGACGGCGGTCATGGGCACGGCGCCGTGGCGGGTCAGGCCGGGTCGAAGCGCGCCAGCGCGACCACCAGCGCTTCCCCCATCATGCGCAGGAACAGCGTGCCCATGCCGGGATAGAAGCGGTTGCCGTCGCGGCTGCCGACCGCGATCAGGCCCACGCCCGGCAGCGGCAGCAGCGCGCTGGACTGCACATCATCCACGCGGTCGCCGTACAGCAGCGCGTTCTTTTCCGGCTGCAGCCGCCCGCAGATGGGCTCGCCGTCGCCAAGGCAATCGCGGAACGACGACAGCGCCGGGCTGTCGGCGGCCACCACCTGCAACCACGGCGCCTGTTCCAGTCCGGCGACCGGCTTCAGCAGCACCAGGCGGACCAGGTCGCCGGCGAAATCCTCTTCCAGCGAGGCCGCCATCGCGCGCAGCGTGTCACCGGCGCTGGACTGCTTCATCAGCGCCAAGGTGAGCTGGTGCGTGCGCACGGCCAGGCGCTCGTTGATCTGCGCGTTGGCGGCCAGGTCGGCCAGCCGACGCTGCAGCTCGCGGTTCTTGTCGCGCAGCACCTCCAGCTGGTAGCTGGCCAGCGACGCGGTCGGGCCGTCATCGCGCGGCACCACCAGGGTCAGGGCCAGGTCCGGGAACTGCTTCAGGAAGGTCGGGTGACGCCGCAGCCAGGCGGCGACTTCGTGCGCTCCGATTTTCTCGACGGTCTCGCTCATGCGTTCCATTCCCCCTCGAAGACGAAGGCAGCCGGCCCGGACATCACGATCTGGGCGGTCGGGTCCGGCCAGCGGATGCGCAGGTCGCCACCGGGCAGCGACATGATGGCGTCACGTTCCAGCCGGCCGCGGTGCATCATCACCACCGCCGCCGCACAGGCACCGCTACCGCACGCCAGGGTCTCGCCAACGCCGCGCTCGTAGACGCGCAGGCGGGCGTGGCGTGGGTCCATGACCTGCACGAAGCCGACGTTCACCGACTGCGGGAAGGTGGCGTGCTGCTGCAGCAGCGGGCCGAGGCGCTCGACCGGTGCTGCATCCACCAGCCCGACTTCAATCACGGCGTGCGGGTTGCCCATCGAGACCGCGCCGAAGCGCACGGTGTCCCCCTGCAGCGGCAGCAGATACTCCTCGCGGGCGTGTGCGAAACCGATCAACGGGACCTGGTCGGGCTCGAAGCGCGGCACGCCCATTGCCACGGCGTACTCATGCTCGCCCAGGCGCTCCACCGCGTGGGTGGTGACCGGGCTGTCGATCGCAAAGGCATCGCCGCTGGCGGCACCGTCGCGGACCAGCCAGGCCGCCACGCAGCGCGCGCCGTTGCCGCACTGCTGTGAACTGGAGCCGTCGGCGTTCCAGATCCGGTACGAGGCGACCGATCCGTCGGCCCTGGGCGGCTCGATGGTCAGGATCTGGTCGCAACCGACGCCGGTATGGCGATCGGCCAGGCGGGCCGCCAGCGCCGGATCCGGCGGCGGGCTGCCGTCGCGCAGATCCAGCACGATGAAGTCGTTGCCGGCACCGTGCATCTTGCTGAAGCGCAGTGCCCGGGGTGCCGCCTTATTCATTCCCGTCATCGGCCTTGAGTGCCGGCGCGTCGACCGGATCGGGCGCGACCGGGGTGGCACCGACGTCGGCATCGGACGCCGGCGGGGTGACGGCCGGTTCGGCGGCCGGCTCGACCACTTCTTCGACCGGAACAGGCTTCTGCGGCATGACCAGAGGGCCCTTGTTGCCACAGGCCGACAGCACCAGCAGCGCCGAGGCGGCCAGCGTCAGGGAGATGAGGGTACGGGGGGATGTCTTCATGCCCCAAGTATAGCCATGCCCTCCACAGTAGTGCCGACCGCTGGCCGGCCACCTCAGCAGCGCCTCAGGATGACCGCGGCGGCAGCGGCCGGCTCCACAGCCACAGCGCGACGGCGGTCATGCAGCCGATCGACAGCCATTTGACCCAGGCGATGGGCACGCACCACAGCATGATCCCGGCGCAGACCGTCATGGTCAGCGTGGCCATCCACTTCGCGTAACGGCTGACCGCGCCGTGCGCCTGCCAGTTGCGTATGGCCGGACCGAACCGCGGATGCTGCATCAACCGGTTGTGCAGGCGCTCGGAGCCGCGCGAGGCGGCCCAGGCCGAAATGAGGATGAACACGGTGGTCGGCAGGCCCGGCACGAAGATGCCGACGATGCCGGTACCCAGGCTGACATACGCCAGCAGCCACCACGCCCAGCGGAAACGTACCGGCCGCCGCACGGGTGCGGGTGCGGCATCGGCAACGTCAGGGCGTTCTGGCAGGCTCATGCAGCCAGCATAACGAGCCGGGAAGGCGACCGCGATGGTCGCCTTCCGCCTGGCCGTGGATCAGTTCGTTGCGGGCGTGACGCCGAGCTGATCCAGCACGAACGCGTAGGACTCGGCCAGCTCGCGGTAGCGCTGGAAGCGCCCGGACTTGCCACCGTGGCCGGCTTCCATGTTGGTACGGAACACGATCGGATGGGTGCCGGTGTTGTCGTCGCGCAGCTTGGCCACCCACTTGGCCGGCTCCCAGTACTGCACCTGCGAATCCCACAGCCCGGTGCCGACAAACAACGCCGGGTACGCCTGCCGGCGCACGTTGTCATACGGCGAGTAGGTGAGCATGTAGTCGTAGTACTCGCGCTGCTCGGGATTGCCCCACTCGTCGTACTCGTTGGTGGTCAACGGGATGCTGGCATCGAGCATGGTGGTGACCACGTCCACGAACGGCACCTGCGCCACCATCACGCGGTAGTCCTGCGGTGCCTGGTTGGCCACCGCCCCCATCAGCAGACCACCGGCGCTGCCGCCGGACGCGGCCACGCGGTCCTTGGCGGCGTAGCCCTGGCGGACCAGCTCGCGGGTGACATCGACGAAGTCGTTGAAGGTGTTCTGCTTGTGCAGCAGCTTGCCGTTCTCGTACCAGGCCCGGCCCATTTCCTGGCCACCGCGGATGTGCGCGATGGCATAGACCACGCCGCGGTCGAGCAGGCTGACCACGGTCTGATTGAAGCCCGGGTCCATCGACATGCCGTAGCTGCCGTACGCGTACTGGTACAGCGCACCGGTGCCGTCCTTCCTGAAGCCATTGCGGTACACCAGCGAGACCGGCACCTTGACGCCATCGCGGGCGGTGACCCACACCCGCTCGGTGGTGTAGTTGGCCGGGTCGTAGCCGATCACCGGCTGCTGCTTGAGCTGGCGGCGTTCGCCGGTGACGGTGTTCAGTTCATAGGTGGTGGTGGGCGTGGTCAGCGAGGTGTAGGCGTAGCGCAGCCACGGGGTGTCGTGTTCCGGATTGGCGGCCAGCCCCATCGAGTAGGCCGGTTCATCGGCCTTGACGTACTCCTGGCGACCGTCGGCGAACAGCAGGCGGATGCGCTCCAGCCCGTTGGAGCGCTCGGCGATGGCGCTGTAGCCGTCGAACAGCTCGACGCCTTCGATCAGCACCGCCTCGTCGTGCGCCACCCAGTCCTTCCACTGGCTGCGTGTGGTGGCATCCGAGGGCGCGGTGACGATCTTGAAGTTGGTCGCACCGGCGTCATTGGTACGGATCACCCAGCGGCCATTGAAGTGGTCGGCGTCGTACTCGACGTCGCGCGCCCGCGGGGCGAGCACGGTGAAGGCCTGCGGATCGGCGGCCGGCGCGTAGCGCGTTTCCGAACTGACCGTGCTGTGCAGGTCGATGGTCAGGAACCGGTCGTCGCGGCTGCGGCCGACGCCCATGTAGAAGCTGTCGTCCTTCTCTTCGTAGACCAGCACGTCGCTGGCGACCGGCGTGCCCAGCACGTGCTTCTTCACCCGCACCGTGAGCAGCGTTTCCGGATCGTTCTCGACGTAGAACAGGGTGCGGTTGTCATCGGCCCAGACCACGTTCGGCGACACGTTCTCGATCCGGTCCGGCAGCACCTCACCGGTGCGCAGGTCCTTGAAGCGGATCACGTACTGGCGGCGGCCGACGTCGTCCTCGGCCCAGGCCAGCAGGTGGTTGTCCTGGCTGACGTCCATATCGCCGACGCTGAAGTAGCCCTTGCCGGCAGCCATCGCGTTGATGTCCAGCAGGATCTCTTCGGGCGATTCCATGCTGCCCTTGCGCCGGGCCTGGATCGGGTAATCCTTGCCGGTCTCGAAGCGGGTGTAGTACCAGTAGCCGCGCTCGCGCGCGGGCACGCTGGCGTCGTCCTGCTTGATGCGCGCCACGATCTCCTTGTAGAGGGTGTCCTCCAGCGGCTTGAGCGGCGCCATCACCGTATCGGTGTACGCATTTTCCGCGTTCAGGTACGCCAGCATCGCCGGGTTCTCGCGCTTGTCGTCGCGCAGCCAGTAGTAATCGTCGCTGCGGGTGGCGCCGAACGGGGCCTTGACCGTATGCGGGTGCTTTTCGGCATCAGGCGCGGTGGGCGCGGGAGCGGCATGCGCGGAAGTGGTCATCAGGCTGGCAACCAGTAAACAAAGGACGGGTTTCACGAGATAAGGCTCCTGGCGGGGGAATGCAATGGCGTCCGTGTCCATGCAGTCTGCGGCGGTCGTTGGGCCGGCGGCAAGCGTGTCGTTGGTCACTGCGCCTATCATCGGGACATGATCACGCCCCCCACTCCCTCCGCGGCCGGCTACAGCCGCCGCAGCCAGGACATCGCCCCCTTCCACGTCATGTCGCTGCTGGCCCGCGCGCAGGCGCTGGAACAGGCCGGCCACGACGTCATCCACCTGGAGATCGGCGAGCCGGACTTCACTACCGCCGCCCCGATCGTGCAGGCCGGCCAGGCGGCCCTGGCGGCCGGGCATACCCGGTACACCGCCGCGCGCGGCCTGCCGGCCTTGCGCCAGGCCATCGCCGGTTTCTACCGGGACCGCTACCAGGTGCAGGTCGATCCCGAGCGGATCCTGATCACCCCCGGCGGTTCCGGCGCGCTGCTGCTGGCCAGCAGCCTGCTGGTCGATCCAGGCCGGCATTGGCTGCTGGCCGACCCGGGCTATCCGTGCAACCGGCATTTCCTGCGCCTGGTCGAAGGGGCCGCGCAGCTGGTGCCGGTCGGGCCGGAGACCGCCTACCAGCTGACGCCGTCCCTGGTGGAACAGCACTGGAACGCGGACAGCGTCGGCGCGCTGGTGGCCTCGCCGGCCAATCCCACCGGCACGGTGCTGTCGGCCGCGGACCTGGCGGCGCTGTCTCAGGCGCTGAAGGCGCGTGGCGGTCACCTGGTGGTCGATGAGATCTACCACGGCCTGACCTACGGCATGGACGCGCAGAGCGTGCTGCAGGTGGACGACGATGCGTTCGTGCTGAACAGCTTCTCCAAGTATTTCGGCATGACCGGCTGGCGTCTCGGCTGGCTGGTGGCCCCCCCGAAGGCCGTACCTGACCTGGAAAAGCTGGCGCAGAACCTGTACATCAGCGCGTCCAGCATCGCCCAGCACGCCGCGCTGGCCTGCTTCGAACCGGAGGCCCTGGCCATCTTCCAACAGCGCCGCGCCGCCTTCCGCGAACGCCGCGACTACCTGCTGCCGGCGCTGCGCGCGCTCGGCTTCCGCATCGACGTCGAGCCGGAAGGCGCGTTCTACCTGTACTGCGATGTGAGCGCCTTCACCGATGACGCGCAGGCGTTCTGCGCGCATTTCCTGGAGACCCAGCACGTGGGGTTCACCCCGGGTCTGGATTTCGGTCACCACCGGGCCAGCCAGCACGTGCGGCTGGCGTACACCCAGCAGGTGCCGCGGCTGGAAGAAGCCGTGGCGCGTATCCGCCGCGGCCTGGAAACGTGGGTGCGTTGACCCCGCCGCGCGGCGCGGAACGACTCCAAAAAAAACGCCACGCATCGCTGCGTGGCGCTGAAGCTGGGGTGGAGCCAACCTGACGCCCCACCACCCGGAGTTCACGGGGCGATGGGTCCGCATCGGGCCGATGCCCCGCGGGATGCTCGACCGCCCCTGGCCGTCGAGCATACCCGACCTTACTTGCTCAGCTGCTCCCAGAGGAAGCTGTAGGCCAGTGCCGACATGTGCGCGGCCTGCGCGTTGTTGGCCGCACCGCCGTGTCCGCCCTCGATGTTCTCGTAGTAGGTCACGTCCTTGCCGGCCTCGATCATCTTGGCCGCCATCTTGCGGGCATGGGCCGGATGGACGCGGTCGTCGCGGGTGGAGGTGGTGAACAGCACCGGCGGGTAGGTCTTGCTGGCGTCGAACAGGTGGTACGGCGAGAAGGTCTTGATGAACGACCAGTCGGCCGTGTCCGGGTTGCCGTATTCAGCCATCCAGGACGCACCGGCCAGCAGGTGGTTGTAGCGCTTCATGTCCAGCAGCGGAACCTGCACGACCACGGCACCGAACAGCTCGGGGTACTGGGTCAGCATGTTGCCGGTGAGCAGGCCACCGTTGCTGCCGCCCTGCACGCCCAGGTGCTTGGCCGAGGTGATCTTGCGGCTGACCAGGTCGCGGGCGACCGCGGCCATGTCTTCGTATGCCTTGTGACGGTTCTGCTTGAGCGCCGCCTGGTGCCAGCGCGGGCCATACTCGCCACCGCCGCGGATGTTGGCGACCACGTACACGCCGCCCTTGTCCAGCCATGCACGGCCCATCGCACCGGAGTACGACGGGGTCAGCGAGATTTCAAAGCCGCCGTAGCCGTACAGCAGCGTCGGGTTGGACCCGTCCAGCTTCATGTCCTTGCCATGCACGACGAAGTACGGCACACGGGTACCGTCCTTGCTGGTGGCGAAGTGCTGCTCGATCACCTTGCCGTCGGCATTGAAGAACGCCGGCATGGTCTTGAGCACTTCCGGCTGCTTGCCGATCTCGGCCAGGGCCAGCGTGGTCGGGGTCAGGTAGTCGGTGACGGTCATCCACACCGCGTCGCTTTCGTCGGCATCGACCGCACTCACGGCCACGGTGCCGAATGACGGCGCCCCGGTGAACGCGCTCTTCTTCCAGCCGCTGTCGGTCGGGGTCAGCACGCTCAGGCGGCTCTTCACGTCGTCGAGCACGTTGAGGACCAGGTGCGAGCGGGTCCAGCTGGCGCCTGCCAGCGAGGTGGTCTCGGTCGGCGCGAACAGCACCTCGAACTCACGCTTGCCGGCCAGGTAATCGTCCAGCTTGGTGGCCAGCAGCGAACCGGCTGCGTAGGTCTTGCCGCCTACGGTCCACGGCTCGCGCAGTTCCAGGGTCAGCCACTGCTTGCGCAGGCCCTTCTCGGCCGAGTTGGGCGCGTCGATCCGGGTCAGCGTGCCGTCGTTGGCGCGCAGGTAGAGCTCGTTGTTGTAGAAGGCCAGCGTACGGCTGACCAGGTTGCGCTCGTATCCCGGGGTGTCGTCGTGCATCGCCGAAATGTACATGTCATCCGGCTTGCCTTCGTACACCACGCTGGCCGAGGTCATCGGCGTACCGCGCTTCCACAGCTTGGCCACGCGCGGATAACCCGAGGTGGTCATCGTGCCGGCGCCGAAGTCGGTGTAGACGAACACGGTGTCACGATCGATCCAGTTCAGGCCGCCCTTGGACTCGGGACGGAAGAAACCGTCCTTGATCCAGGTCTTGTTGGCCAGGTCGAACTCACGGGTGACGTCGGCATCGGCGCCACCGCGCGAGAGCGCGACAAGGCAGCGGGCGTAGTCCGGGCGCAGGCAGTCGGCGCCGTGCCAGACCCAGTTCTCGCCTTCGGCCTTGTTCAGTGCATCCAGATCCAACACGGTTTCCCAGCGCGGCGAGGCCTTGCGGTACTCCTCCAGCGTAGTGCGGCGCCACACGCCGCGCTCGTGCTGCTTGTCCTTCCAGAAGTTGTAGTAGTAGTCGCCGATCTTCTGCACGCCGGGAATCTTGGCGTCCGAATCGAGCACCTCGCGGATGCTCGCTTCCATCGCCTTGAAGGCCGGGGTCTGCGCCAAGCGTCCCTCGGACTTGGCGTTCTGTTCCTTGACCCAGGACAGCGGCTTGTCGCCGGTCACGTCCTCCAGCCACGCGTACGGATCGGCCGGCGTTTCAGCGGCCACGGCGGTGGCGGCCGTGGCGGCGGACATCAAGCCTGCCATCAGGCAGGCGGAAGCGATTCGGGACATTGCAGCTCCAGGCAGTCATAGACCCCGGACGCTATCACAGGCGACCGCTGCCCCTCCCGTGTCGAAGGTCAGGCCGCGCGCAGGCGCCGCGCCGGCCGACGCCGGCGGGCCTGCGGTGCGCGCCGGCGGGCGCCGGCCCGGCGCTGGGCCCACCAGCGCAACGGCAGCCGGAAGCGGTACAGCGCCCACCAGGCCAGCCAGGGCATCCCGACCAGCCACAACGGCCCCCACCCCAACCAGCTGCTGTAACCGCGTGCCGCCGGCCAGACCAGCACCAGCGCCAGCCCGGCAAGGGCCGCCTGCCTGACGCAACGCAACACCCGCGGGTCGGGTAGCTCGGCGGAACGGGACGAACGATGCGAAGAAGACAGGGACATGACACCGCTCCATGCGAAAGTGAGGCGTCACCTTGCCGTGCCACCATCTCACCGGCTGCGACCTCGTGCCGCAGCGTGAACCGGTCACGCCGCCGGTGCGCCACCATTGACGTTCTTCGCCGTCCCACCCACCATGCCCCTGCCAGCCCCTGGAGCCACCCGCCGCATGTCTGTGAACCGCCCGCTTCGCGCTGTCCTGTTGCTGTCCACGCTGTCGCTGTTGCCGGCCTGCGCCTTCCGCCATGAGGCCAAGCCGTCGCCGGCGCCGACGACGGCCGAGCGTGCAGGTCCGGCGATCGATCTGCAGCGTTTCATGGGCACCTGGTATGTGATCGGACGCGTTCCGAATCCGGTCGAGCGCGGCCATGTGGCCAGCGTCAACGAGTACCGCCTGCGCGGCGACCAGAAGGTCGCCATCACCTATCGCTACCGCAACGGTTTCTCCGAACCGCAGGAAGAACTCACGGTGCGCGCGTCGGTGGACGAGGACAGCGGCAACCACAATTGGCGTACCTGGTTCTACAAGATCGTGCCCACCCACACCCGCGTGCTGGAAGTGGCACCGGACTATTCGTGGGCGCTGGTGGGCTATCCAGGCCGTGAAATGGCGTGGATCTTCGCGCGCCAGCCGGACATGGACAAGGACCTGTACAAAGAGCTGGCCACGCGCCTGCGCGACGAGTACGGCGTCAACACCGACAAGCTCAAGCGCGTGCCGCAGCACCGCGAACAGGTGGACCGCCTGGGCTACGAAGTCCCGAACGTCCGCTGAGCGTGAACCCGTAGCGCCGACCTCTGGTCGGCTGTCGCGCGCAACGCGGGGTATCGGCATCGCACCCGTAGAGCCGACCTCTGGTCGGCTGTAGCGCACAGCGCGGGGATATCTGCACCGCACCCGTAGAGCCGACCTCTGGTCGGCTATCGCGCGCAGCGCGGGGTATCGGCACCGCACCCGTAGAGCCGACCTCTGGTCGGCTATCGCGCGCAGCGCGGGGGTATCGGCATCGGATCGTAGAGCCGACCTCTGGTCGGCTGTCGCGCGCAGCGCGGGGGTATCGGCACCGGATCGGAGAGCAGCCGACCAGAGGGCGGCTCTACGTCGGCTGTCGCGCGCAGCGCGGGGGTATCGGCATCGGATCGGAGAGCAGCCGACCAGAGGGCGGCTCTACGTCGGCTGTCGCGCGCAGCGCGGGGGTATTGGCACCGCACCGTAGAGCCGACCTCTGGTCGGCTATCGCGCGCAGCGCGGGGTATCGGCATCGGAACGGAGAGCAGCCGACCAGAGGGCGGCTCTACATCGGCTATCGCGCGCAGCGCGGGGTATCGGCACCGGATCGGAGAGCAGCCGACCAGAGGGCGGCTCTACGTCGGCTGTCGCGCGCAGCGCGGGGGTATCGGCATCGGAACGGAGAGCAGCCGACCAGAGGGCGGCTCTACGTCGGCTGTCGCGCGCAGCGCGGGGATATCGGCACCGGATCGGAGAGCAGCCGACCAGAGGGCGGCTCTACGTACGCATGACCGCGACGGGTCTATGGCGCCGGAATGGCGCTATCGGCGGCTGTAATGCGCGACGAGGCGATCGCCGAGCATCTGCAGCACCTGGACCAGGATCAGCAGCAGCACCACGGTGACCAGGGCCACATCGGTGTGCGAGCGCTGGTAGCCGTCGCGGAAGGCGAGGTCGCCCAGGCCGCCGGAACCGATCGCACCGCCCATCGCGGTGAAGCCGATCAGGGCGATGACGGTGACCGTCGCACCGGCAATCAGACCGGGCCGTGCTTCGGGCAACAACACCCGCGTCACCAGCTGCCACGTGGTCGCACCCATCGCCTGGGTGGCTTCGATCACGCCGCGATCCACTTCACGCAGCGCGGTTTCGACCAGACGCGCGTAGAACGGCGCCGCGCCGATCACCAGCGGCACGATGGCACCGCGCACCCCCAGCGATGTGCCCATCATCCACAGCGTGAGCGGAATCAGCACGATCATCAGGATGATGAAGGGCACCGAGCGCAGCAGGTTCACCAGCAGCGCCAGCGCGCCATACACCACCGGCTTGCGGTGCAGCTGCGGCGAGCCGGTCAGGAACAGGAGGACACCCAGAGGCAGGCCGATGGCCAGCGTCAGCGGCAGCGAGCCGCCCAGCATCAGCAGGGTGTCGACGGTCGCCTGGCCGATGTCGGCCCACTTTCCGGCATCGAGATGGCGGAAGAATCCGCCGGCGGTGGCGAACATCATCGGCGCAGCTCCTCAAGGTGGACACCGGCAGCGACAAAGCCCGCCTGCGCGGCCTGTACGTCGCCTCCGACCAGCGACACCGTCAGCTGGCCATAAGGGGTGTCCTTGATCCGGTCGATGCGGCCGGACAGGATGTTGTAGTCCACGCCGGTGTCGCGCGCGATGCGCCCGAGCAATGGCTCGTAGGTGTCCGCGCCGAGGAAGGTCAGGCGGACGATGCGCCCGGCGACCGCGTCGAAATCCTTGTGCAGCTCGCCCTCGTCCACCTGCTCCGATTCGGTCACGAAGCGGCGTGTGGTCGGGTGCTGCGGGTGCAGGAAGACCTCGGTGACCGGCCCGGTTTCAACCAGTGCGCCGGCATCGAGCACGGCCACGCGGTCGCAGACGCGGCGGATCACATCCATCTCGTGCGTGATCAGCACGATGGTCAGGCCCAGTTCGCGGTTGATCCTGCCCAGCAGCTTCAGCACGGACGCGGTGGTCTGCGGGTCCAGCGCACTGGTGGCCTCGTCGCACAGCAGGATCTGCGGGCGCGTGGCGAGCGCGCGGGCGATGCCGACGCGCTGCTTCTGGCCGCCGGACAACTGCGCCGGGTACTTGGTGGCGTGCGCCTCCAGGCCCACCGTGTGCAGCAGCTCATCAACCCGCGCATCGATCTCCGCCCGCGGCGTGCCGGCCAGCTCCAGCGGGAAGGCGACATTGGCCGCCACCGTGCGCGAGGACAGCAGGTTGAAGTGCTGGAAGATCATGCCGATGCGCCGGCGCAGCGTGCGCAGGCCATCGGCGTCCAGCGCGGTGACGTCTTCACCATTGATCAGCAGGCGCCCACCGGTGGGCTCCTCCAGGCGGTTGATCAGCCGGATCAGGGTCGATTTGCCCGCACCGGAGTGCCCGATGATGCCGAACACCTCGCCGGCCTCGATGGTCAGGTCCAGCGGCTGCAGCGCGGCGATCGCGCGGCCGCCGACGGCATAGGATTTGTGCAGGCGCTGGAACTCGATCACGTTCGCGGTCAACCGGGGCATCGACGGGAGGGGGCGTGCAGCCTACCAGCGCGGGACGGCCCTCGCCCGTGCGGATGCGCGGAATGATATTCCGTTTGGTTCTAAGCCGGCGTGATCGGGCGCCACAGGCGCCCGGGGCCGGTCAGGGGTGGTCCAGCGGCGCCGGCGGCTGGACCTGGCGGACCCGCTCGCGGTGCAGCAGGTACAGGCCCGAGGCGACGATGATCGCCGCGCCCAGCCAGGTCACCTGGTCGGGCAGCACGCTCCAGAACAGCAGATCCCAGCCGATCACCCACACCAGTCCGGTGTACTCCAGCGGGGCGATCAGCGAGGCTTCGCCGAGCTGGAAAGCGCGGGTCAGCGCAACCTGCCCGGCGGCCCCGGCCAGGCCCATGCCGCCGATCAGGGCCGCATGCCCCCACTGCAGCGGCTGCCAATCCGGCAGCGCCAGCAGGCCGGCGCCCACCGCCATGATCACCAGGAACCAGACCACCATCGACTGCGGGGTGTCGGTGCGGGTCAGCATGCTGACCGTGATCGCGGCCACGGCGTAGGCGGTCGCTGCCAGCAGCACCATCAACCCGGGGATCGAGATGAAGCCATCCCCGCCCGGCCGCAGTACCACCAGCACGCCGACCAGGCCGATGCCGATGGCGATCCAGCGGCGCGGGCCAACGTGCTCGCCCAACAGCGGCACCGACAGCGCGGCAATCAGCAGCGGCGCGACGAAATAGATGGTGTAGGCGGTGGACAGCGGCAGGCTGCGCAGGGCGAACACGAAGCAGCCGATCATGGCCATGCCCAGCAGGCCGCGCAGCAGGTGCAGACCCCAGCGCACCGGCACCAGAGAGCGCGGACCGGCCGTGACCAGCACCCAGACCAGCACGAACGGCAGCGAGGCGGCACCGCGCAGGAAGGTCACCTGCAGGGTCGGATAGCTGGCCGAGAGCTGCTTCATGCCCGCATCCATCAGCGAGAAACAGGCGACCGCCAGGAGCATCCAGGCGACCGCGCGGGAGGGAGAGCGTTGCATGTTCATGGCCCATTATCGCCGCCACGGCCGGGCCGTCCACGTCCGGTTGGTTAGAATGGGGGCTTCACCTGCTGGAGTATTCCCATGCCCTCCTTCGACGTTGTGTCCGAAGTCAACACCCACGAGCTGACCAACGCGGTCGACCAGGCCAACCGCGAGCTGTCCACCCGCTTCGATTTCAAGGGCGTGGACGCGAAGTTCGTGCTCGAAGACAGCGTGATCAGCCAGTCGGCTCCCAGCGACTTCCAGCTCCAGCAGATGACCGACATCCTGCGCGCACGCCTGATCGCCCGCAGCATCGACACCCGCTGCCTGGAGTTCGGCGACATCGAAACCAACCTGGCCGGCGCGCGCCAGAAGATCACCGTCAAGCAGGGCATCGAGCAGAAGGTGGCCAAGCAGATCGCGGCCAAGCTCAAGGAAGCCAAGCTCAAGGTCGACAGCCAGATCAATGGCGACAAGCTGCGCGTCAACGGCAAGAAGCGCGACGACCTGCAGGACGCCATCGCGCTGCTGAAGAAGGAAACCTTCGAAGTGCCGCTGCAGTTCGACAACTTCCGCGACTGATCCCCGGCCGCCGGGCGCGCCCCTGACACCCGCCCGGCAGAGCCCGGCGCTGCCAAGCTGCAACGCCCGTGCGCGCCGGGAGCCCCGTAGAGCCGGGTTCTACCCGGCTGCCGTTCGCCCGGATGCATGCACCCTGACACCCGCCCGGGCAGACCCCGGCGCTACGGTCGCAGGTGTTTGTAGAGGGTGGTGCGCGATACGCCCAACTGGCGCGCCGCCGCGCTGACGTTGCCGTGGTGGATCGCCACCGCCTCGCGCATGGCCTGGATGCTGTGGGCGCGCAGCGTGCGGTCGCCCGCCGGATGGATGTCTGCCTCCACGCGCAGGCTGGCGCGTGCCGCCAGCGGCGCGCGCAGGTACTGCACATGCACCGCAGTGTCCTCGTCCAGGCGTACCCGGTACGGCGCGCCCGCCTGCAGCAGACGACGCCGCTGGTGCACGCTGGCGCCGGCAAACAGACCCTCCAGCGTCAGCAGCGGCAACGGGCCGCGCCGGGGCAGCCCGAACAGACGCCGTGCCACGCGGTTGGCGGCCCGGATCCGTCCATCCTCCTGTACGGCCAACAGCCCCTGCAGCGGCGAATGCAACCAGCGTGCGTCGTGCTGCACGGCCAGCAGATGGCAGGCGCGCTGTGCCTGCATCAGCCGGTTCTCGGCCGACAACGCTGCCTGGCGGAAGTAACCATGCAGCAGCTCCGCGTCGCGCTCGCCGGTCCCGGTGATGTCCAGCGCGCCCAGCACTTCGCCGTCGAGTCCGTGCAACGGCACGCTCAGACAGAACACGGCGGCAAAGCGGTCCAGATAGTGTTCATTGCCGCGCACCAGCGCCGGCGCATCCTCGGCCAAGCTGCATGACGGCGCGGTGGTGCCGATGTCGCACTCGCGAAGCTGGCGCCCCACCTGGATGGGCCGCAGGACCGGCACGTCGGCCAGGCCATGCTCGCGCTGGGCGATCACCCTGCCCTCGGCATTGACGCAGAACAGTGTCCACTGCCGTCCGCCGAACGCGGCCCAGAGACGATCCAGCTCCTCGCGCACGCAGCGCGCCAGGCGGCGATCGGCCGGGGCATCCAGGCGCCCGGCGTGGCGGGCCAGCGGCGCGTAATGCGGTTCCTGCCGCGGCTGTACGCCTGCCAGCCGCGAGCGCTCCCAGGAACGCTGGAGCGGCGGTGCCAGCAGGGCGCCGGCCAGTGCACCGCCGTCTGCGAAGCGCTGGCGCGCCGCCGCCAATGCCTGTTGCTGTTCCCGCTGCATGCCGCCCATCGGTCGATCTCCTACCCGGACCGTGAGCGTACACCCGCCACGCTGACTGACACCGCCGTCGCGGCCCCTGGCGGCCGCGACGGACCGTTTCATCCACCGAGGGTCAGGATCGGCTTGAGCGTGATGCCGCGGGTGCTGTCTTCGGCGGCCTGATTGATCTGATCCAGGGGATAGAACCTCACCAGCCTGTCGAACGGAAACCGCCCCTGCTGGTACAACTGCACCAGTTGCGGGATGAACACCTTCGGCACGCTGTCGCCCTCCACGATGCCGCGGATGCTGCGGCCGCCGAGCAGCAGATTGTTGACGTCGAACTCGGCCTTGGTGCCCAGCTTAGGCGCGCCCACCACCCCGATCACGCCGAGGCTGCCGAGTGCCTCGATGCCCTGCGCGAGCACCTCGGGACGGCCGGTGGATTCGAGCGCGAAGTCGGCGCCACCGCCGGTGATCGCACGCACGGCCTCGACCACGTCCACCTCGCGGCTGTTGATGACATGGGTGGCGCCCAGTTCCGTGGCCAGCGCCAGCCGCGAAGGCACCACATCGATGGCGATGATGGTGGTCGCGCCGGCAACGCGCGCGGCCATCACCGCACTCAGGCCCACCGCCCCGGCACCGAAGCTGGCGAAGCTGCTGCCCGCGCCGACCCGGAGCGAATTGATCACCGCGCCGGCACCGGTCTGGATGCCGCAGCCCAGCGGCCCGAGCAGTTCGATCGGTGCATCGTCGGGCACCTTGATCGCATTGTTCTCGCGGCTCAATGCATAGGTGGCAAACGAGGACTGCGCGAAGAAGTGGTCGTGCAGCGGGTTGCCGTCGGGGTCCTGGATCGCGGTGCTGCCATCCAGCGCACCGCCGCCGAAGTTCAGGCCGAAGAAGTCGCGGCAGTAGGCGCCGTGGCCGCCACTGCACGGATTGCAGTGGCCACATGCGCCGTAGGTCAGCACCACGTGGTCGCCAACCTTGAGCTCCTTGACCCCGGGGCCCAGCGCTTCGACCACGCCCGCTCCTTCATGGCCGAGCACGGCCGGCAGCGGTACCGGGTAGTACTGGTCCCGCACGATCAGGTCGGTATGACACAGGCCGGTGGCGACCACGCGGACCAGCACCTCGTCGTCCTGCGGCCCGCGGATGCGCGCCTTCTCGATCGTGAAAGGCTGTTCTTTTTCGCGCACCACGGCCACGGTGATGTCGCGCAGTTCTGCTGTTGCGGTCATGACATTGTCCTCGTTCAGATCGGATAGGCGGGCGCTTCGCCCTTGACGGTCAGCCACTGCCACTGGGTGAACTCGTCGATGTTGGACGGCCCGCCGATGCTGGTGCCGTTGCCGGACGCACCGACGCCACCGAACGGATTGATCACCTCATCGTTCACGGTCTGGTCGTTGATGTGCAGCAGGCCGGTACGCAGCCGCTCGCCCAGCTTCAGCGCGCGGCCGACGTTGCTCGACAGAACCGCCATCGACAGGCCGTACTCGCTGTCGTTGGCCAGCTCCACCGCTTCCTCGTCGGTATCGAACGGCACCACCACCGCCACCGGCGCGAAGATCTCCTCGTGGAACGCCGGGTTGTCGCGGCCCACATCGCTGAGGACAGTCGGTTCGAAGAACAGGTCGCGGTAACCGCCACCGGTGGCCAGCGTGGCGCCGGCCGCCTGCGCCTCGGCGACCACGCGCGCGGCATGGTCGCGCTGCTGCGCGCTGATCAGCGGCCCGATCGCCACGTCGCCGGTGGCCGGATCGCCCACCTTCAGCGAGCGTGCCTTGGCCACCAGCTTTTCCAGGAACCGGGCATGGATGCTGCGCTGGACCAGCACCCGTCCGGTGGCCATGCAGATCTGTCCCTGGTGCAGGTACACGCCCCAGGCGGTGTTGGCGATGGCCAGGTCGATGTCGGCATCGTCGAGCACGATCAGCGAGTTCTTGCCGCCCAGCTCCAGCGACACTTTCTTCAGATGCCGGCCGGCCGCTTCGCCGACCTTGCGCCCGGCGCCGGTGGACCCGGTGAACTGGATCATGGCGATGTTGGGATCGCGGGTCAGCGCCGCACCGGCCGCACCATCCCCGGGCAGTACATGCAGCAGGCCCGCCGGCAATCCGGCCAGTTCGAACAGCCGCGCAATCACGAAGCCGCCGCAGACCGCCGTGCGCGGGTCGGGTTTGAGGACCACCGCATTGCCCAGCGCGAGGGCCGGCGCCACCGCGCGCATCGCCAGGTACAACGGAAAATTGAACGGCGCGATCACGCCCACCACGCCGAGCGGGCGGCGGCGGGCCAGGTTCAGCCGGCCCGGTTCGGACGGCAGCACCTCGCCGATGCTGCGCGAGGGCAGCGCGGCCGCTTCGTGCAGCGCCTTGACGTTGACCTTGGCCTCGAAGCCGGCTTTCAGCCGGGTCGATCCGCTTTCGCGGACCAGCCAGTCCACAATCGCGTCGGTGTGCTGCTCGGCCAGCTGCGCGGCGCGCCGCAGGACCTGCGCACGCGTCTCATACGGGGCGCTGGCCCAGTCACGCTGCGCCTGGGCCGCGGTGGCGGCGGCGGCGGCAATGCCGGCCGGGTCGGTCATTCCGATCGATCCCAGGGGGGCTCCGGTGGCCGGTTCGATCACGTCCTGGGTGCTGGCACCGGCACGCCAGGTGCCGTCGAACAGCGTGCGGGACCACAGGGAGGTGGGCAGGAACTGCGGTGTATCGCTCATCTGTTGACTCCTTTTGACGAAGAACGACCCCAGGGCCGCCTTCTGCACATGGTTCACCCAGGCATTGGATACCCGCCATCGCATACTGCCTATCGGCCATCGGCGGGAAATCGGCAACCCACTGCCTGCAAAGGGATTTCCAGCATGCACACTGTCCAGTCAATGGACAGTGGTGTCGTTGCCGACGCGCGCACCACACGCCCCCCACCGGGCCGGGGCCGTACAATCGCCTGCCCAGCCAGCGACACCGCCCGCCATGAACGATGACTCCTTCACCGACGCCACCGCCCCGGACGGCCCCGACGTGATCGCCGAAACCCGCACCTGGCTGGAGCAGATCGTCATCGGCCTGAACCTGTGCCCCTTCGCCAAGGCCGTGTACGTGAAGAACCAGGTGCGCTTCGTGCTCAGCGACGCGACCACGCCCGAGGCGCTGGTCGAGCAGCTGGCCGAGGAACTGGTGCTGCTGCGCGATACGCCCGCCGAGCAGATCGACACCACGCTGATCGTGCACCCGGACGTCCTCACCGACTTCCTGGACTACAACGACTTCCTCGACAACGCCGATGCGGCCATCGAGGCGCTCGATCTGCAGGGCATCCTGCAGGTGGCCAGTTTCCATCCGCAGTACCAGTTCGCCGGTGTCGCCCCGGACGATGTGAGCAACTACACCAACCGCGCGCCCTACCCGACCCTGCACCTGCTCCGCGAGGACAGCGTGGAGCGTGCAGTGGCGGCGTTCCCCGATCCGGACGTGATCGTCGAGCGCAACATCGAGACCCTCGACAAGCTCGGCGTGGAAGGCTGGACCCGCCTGCTCGGGCGCAAGGACACTCCGCCGTGCCACTGACCCCGGCAATTGCCGATTGGCCTGCACTGCCGCTGCGCGACCGCGTGGTGGTGGTGACCGGTGGCGCGCAGGGGGTAGGCCGCGGCATCGCGCAGGCCGTGCTCGGGGCTGGCGGCAGCGTGATGATCGCCGACCTCGACGCCGACGCCGGCAAGGCCTGCCTGAAGGAATGGGCGCTGCCCGGACGCGCCGCGTTCCAACGCACCGACGTTGCCCGCGAGCGCAGCGTGCAGGCGCTGATCAACGCCACGCTCAAACGCTTCGGCCGCCTCGACGGGCTGGTCAACAATGCCGGCATCGCCAGCGCGCATGGCACGCCGTTGGACGCGATGACGCTCACCGAGTGGCAGCGCCGGCTATCCAGCCTGCATGGCGCGTTCCTGTGCAGCAAGCATGCGCTGCCCGCGCTGCGCGCGTCGTCGACGGATACGCAGACCGGCGCCATCATCAACATTGCGTCCACCCGCGCCTGGCAGTCCGAGGCGGACAGCGAGGCCTATGCGGCCGCCAAAGGTGGGCTGGTCGCCTTCACCCATGCGCTGGCCATCAGTGAAGGCCCGCAGGTGCGCGTGAACAGCATCAGCCCCGGCTGGATCACCACCGAAGCGTGGCAGGCACCGGCCCGACGCCGTGCGCCCAAGCTGTCGCGCCGGGACCATGCCCAGCACGCGGTCGGCCGCGTCGGCCAACCCGATGACATCGGTGCGTTGGCCGTGTTTCTGCTGTCATCACTGTCCGGCTTCATCACCGGACAGGACCACATCGTCGATGGCGGCATGACCCGGACCATGCTTTACACGTAAGGCCCGGCACATCACGGTTACGCCATGCCGTTGTGCCGCAGCAACGCCGCCACATCCGGCGCGCGCCCGCGGAAGGCGGCGAAATTCTCCGCCGCGCTGCGGCTGCCACCGCGCGACAGCACTTCCTCAAGGAACCGCCGGCCGGTTTCGGCGGTCCGGTCCGGCGCTTCCTCGAAGGCGGCATACGCATCGGCGCTGAGCACTTCGGCCCACTTGTAACTGTAATAGCCGGCCGCATACCCGCCGGCGAAGATGTGGCTGAACTGATGCGGGAAGCGGCTCCATGCGGGCGGCCGGTTGACGGCCACTTCGTCGCGTACCCGCTCCAGCAGCGCGATGACGCTGTCCTGGGTGGGATCGAACTCGCTGTGCAGCTGCATGTCGAACAGCGCGAATTCCAACTGGCGCACAGTGAACATGCCGCTCTGGAAATTGCGCGCGGCCAGCATGCGGTCGAACAACGCGCGCGGCAGCGGCTCGCCCGTGTCGACGTGCGCGGTCATCGCCTTCACCCGGTTCCATTCCCAGCAGAAGTTCTCCATGAACTGGCTGGGCAGTTCCACCGCGTCCCACTCCACGCCGTTGATGCCGGCCACGGCAAGCTCATCGACGCGGGTCAGCAACTGGTGCAGCCCGTGGCCCATTTCGTGGAACAGCGTGGTGACATCGCTGTGGGTGAAGGTCGCCGGGCGGCCATCACTGCCACGGCCGAAGTTGCAGACCAGGTACACCAGCGGTGTCTGCACCCCGGCCGCGGTCGCGCGCCGGTTGCGGCAGTCGTCCATCCACGCCCCACCCCGCTTGCCTTCGCGGGCGTACAGGTCCAGGTAGAACTGCCCGACGAGTGCGCCCTGCGCATCCACCAGGCGGAAGAAGCGCACATCCGGGTGCCATACCGGCGCGCTGTCGGGCAGCACCTGCAGGCCATACAGCTCGTGGATGAGGTTGAACAACCCCTCCAGCACGGTCGGCTCGGTGAAGTACGGTTTCACCTCCTGCTCGGAGTAGCTGTAGCGCGCCTGTTTGAGCTTCTCGCCGACGTAGGCGAGGTCCCACGCCTGCAGCGTGTCCAGCTGCAGTTCGTCGCGTGCAAAGGCCTCCAGCTCGGCGCGGTCGCGCTGCGCGTAGGGCTTGGCACGGGCAGCCAGGTCACGCAGGAAGCCCAGTACCTGCGGGGCATCCTGCGCCATCTTGGTGGCGATGGAGTACTCGGCGTAATTGGGGAAGCCAAGCAGCGCGGCCAGCTCGGCGCGAAGCGCCAGGATGCGTGCGATGTTGGCGCTGTTGTCGAGCGCGGCATCGCCGAATTCGGAGGCCCGTTCGGCATTGGCGCGGTACAGCGTTTCACGCAGTGGACGATGATCGGCGTAGGTCTGCACCGGCAGGTAGCACGGCATCTGCAGCGTCAACTTCCACCCGGACAGCCCGACCTTCTCCGCCGCTTCGCGCGCGGCGGACACCACGTCGGCGGGCAGACCCGCCAGTGCGATGCGGTCTTCCACGTGCAGCGACCACGCGTCGGTGGCATCCAGCACATTCTGCGAGAAGGTCGCCGACAAGGCCGCCAGTTCCTCCTGGATCGCGCTGAAACGCGACTTGCCGGCGTCGTCCAGCTCTGCGCCACCGAGGCGGAAATCACGCAGCGCGTTGTCCAGCACCTTGCGCCGGGCCGGCGCGTACTGCGCCGCTTCCGGTGCCTCGGCCAACGCGCGGTACTGCGCATACAGCGCCAGGTTCTGGCTCATCGCGCTGCCAAAACGCGTCACCTTGGGCAGGTTGGCGTTGTAGGCCTCACGCAGCGCCGGGGTATTGACCACCCCCTGCAGGTGGGTCACCTGGCCCCAGGCGCGCCACAGCCGATCGGTGGCGTCGTCAAGCGGCTCCACGAACGTTGCCCAGGTCACGGGGGTGACGGTCTCGGCCACCTTCACGGCAGCCTCGGCCTCGGCCAGCAGCGCCTCGACGGCCGGACCGACATGGTCGGGCTGGATCGCGTCGAAGCGCGGCAGGCCGGAAAAATCGAGCAGGGGATTGGTGGGGGTCACGGGCATCTCCAGACAACAGGGCCGCACGCGCGGCATCACCCTCGATATGGCACTGCTCCGCTCCGCGCACAAGGGGCGCTGGCCAACGTTCCTGCCTGGCCGGCGCTGCCGCCCGGTGGCTGGATCAGTACAGCGTTTCCAGCGCGGCGTGCGGCAGGGGCGCCAACCCCTGGCCGTTCACGGCGGCCGCAACCCACGCATCGGGCTCATCCACCTCGATGCCCTGACGCGGATACCACTCGGGGTTGTAGTAGCTGTGCGCATAACGTTCGCCGCTGTCGCACAGAATGGTCACGATCGATCCGCTGCGGCCAGCCTGGCGCATCCATTCGGCAGCCTGCAGAACGCCGATGAAGTTGGTGCCGGTCGAGCCGCCGACACGGCGGCCCAACTGCCGGCTGACATGCCGCATCGCGGCCAGGCTCAGCGCATCGGGCACCTTCACCATCGCATCCACGCTGGTCGGAATGAAGCTGGACTCCACCCGTGGCCGGCCGATCCCCTCCACCCGCGAGCCCCCGCTGCAGGTCAGCTCGCGCCACGGCTGCCCGGCCAGAGCCGCGCAGTAGCCGTCGTAGAACACCGACACTTCCGGGTCCGCACAGAGGATGCGGGTGTCATGGCGACGGTAGCTCACGTAGCGTCCCAGCGTGGCGGCGGTGCCGCCCGTACCGGGGCTGCACACGATCCACTCCGGAACCGGATGCGGCTCTTCGGCCATCTGCTTGAAAATGGATTCGGCGATGTTGTTGTTGGCGCGCCAGTCGGTGGCGCGCTCGGCGTAGGTGAACTGGTCCATGAAATGGCCGCCGGTGTCGCGGGCGAGCTTTTCCGAATCGCAGTTCAGGTCGCAGGCGCGTTCCACCAGGTGGCAGCTGCCACCCTGGAACTCGATCGCGGCAATCTTCTCCGGCGAGGTCGTGGCCGGAATCACCGCGATGAAGGGCAGACCCAGCAGACGGGCAAAGTAGGCCTCGGACACAGCGGTGGAGCCGCTGGACGCCTCGATCACCGGGCGGCCCTCGCGCAGCCAGCCGTTGGTCAGCGCGTACAGGAACAGCGAGCGTGCCAGCCGGTGCTTCAGGCTGCCGGTGGGGTGGCTGGATTCGTCCTTGAAGTACAGGTCGATGCCGGCGTACCCGGGCAGGTCCATCGGAATCAGATGGGTATCGGCCGACCGGTTGAAATCGGCTTCGATCTTGCGGATGGCGGCGGCCACCCATTCACGCTGCGACATGACGAAAGCTGCACAAGGAGACGCCCCATTCTACCGTCGCGGCCCGACCACGCGGGCGCCGTTAGAATGGGCGGTCTCGCCGCCGCGCGCGGCCTCCCGCAGAGGAAACCCCATGACCCTTGCCCCGTTGCCGTCCCCGCCCGGCGTTGCCGCCCAGCCGCCGGTCGAAACCAGCGGTTTCGTGTTCAACCACACCATGCTGCGCGTGAAGGACATCACCGCGTCGCTGGACTTCTACACCCGCGTGCTCGGCTTCCGCCTGATCGACCAGCGCGACTTCGCCGAGGCCGCGTTCAGCCTGTACTTCCTGGCCCTGCTGCCGGCGGGCACGCAGATTCCCGAAGGTGACGCTGCCCGCCGCCTGTGGATGGCCGGCATTCCCGGCGTGCTGGAACTGACCCACAACCACGGCACGGAAATCCAGGACGGCCCGGTCTACCACGACGGCAACAGCGACCCGCGCGGCTTCGGCCACATCTGCGTGTCGGTGCCGGACATCCAGGCCGCGTGCAAGCGCTTCGACGACCTGCAGGTGCCGTACCAGAAGCGCCTGGAGGACGGCCGCATGAAGCACCTGGCCTTCATCAAGGACCCGGACGGCTACTGGGTGGAGATCATCTCCAACACCCCGGTCGCCTGATCCAGCCGCGATTCACGCACGCGCCGGCCACCCCGGCGCGTGCGTGGCACCGCCTAGGGCTGGCCCTGGAATTCAAAGGCCGCGTGGAACGGCGCCTTGGGCGGCACGAAGACGGTGGTGCCGGCGAATCCGGCCTCGATGCAGCGCGCGACTGCACCGTCGCCCTCGCGCCAGGTCCGCACCACCCTGCCCTGCGCGTCCAACTGCAGCACCACGGTGAATGCAGCCAGCGTCTCCGGTGCGGGCGTAGGCAGGCAGCGTGCGAAGCCATCGCCCCCCACCCGGCTCAAGCCATCGATCATGGCGGCATAGGCCACCGGCTCCAGACTGCCCTCATCGCTGTGCGCCAACGCGCGCACCTGGTCGTATCCGGTTCCCACGGCCGCCTGGGCCAGCAGCATCCACCACAGCATCGTCATTTCTCCCCGCCATGCCACGATGGCGCCAGTGCGCAGCCTAGGGCAGCGCGGGCGCGGGCGGAAGCGTGCGCGCCACGGTAGTGCAGCCAGCCGTCCCCGGTGGTATATCTGCCGGCCTGTCCATCCAAAGGGAGTCGGCATGGAAACCATGCAACTGCATCGCGGCCGCCTGATCGATCATCTACAGCTGGTGGTCCGCGACCTCGCCGCCAGCCGGCGCTTTTACCAGGCGGTGTTCGACACGATCGGCATTCCCATCGCCGGCGAAGGCGACACGTATTTCTGGGCCGACGAACTGTTCATCTCCACCGCCGACAGCGAAGCCGCGGCCGGTGAACTGACCGGCCGCCACCACCTGGCCTTCCAGGCACGCGATCGCGCCACCGTGGATGCCTTCCACGTCGCCGCGCTGGCGGCCGGCGGCAAGGACAACGGCGCGCCCGGCGAACGGCCGTACCACCCGGGCTACTACGGCGCGTTCGTGATCGATCCGGATGGCAACAACATCGAAGTCGTGTACCACGGCGAAGCGACCTACAGCGCCGATTCGGTGAAAGTCACCTTCTGACCTGCGCGCCCGCTGCCGCCCTGAACGCTTCAGCGTCGGAGCGGCCGCGTCTCATGGGATGAGACTGGTGCTGCCTACCGTGTCGGCATGGAAACGATACGCAAGCTGGCGATCCTGGCCGATGCCGCCAAGTACGACGCCTCCTGTGCCTCCAGTGGCGCAGGCAGGCGCGACTCGCGCACGTCCGGCGGCATCGGCAGCACCGAAGGTGCCGGCATCTGCCACAGCTACACGCCGGATGGCCGCTGCGTCTCGCTGCTGAAGATCCTGCTCACCAACTTCTGCATCTACGACTGCGCGTACTGCGTGAACCGTGTGTCCAGCAACGTGCCGCGCGCACGCTTCAGCGTGGCTGAAGTGGTGGCGTTGACGATGGACTTCTACAAGCGCAACTACATCGAAGGCCTGTTCCTCTCCAGCGGCATCATCCGCAATGCCGACTACACGATGGAACGGATGGTGGAGGTGGCACGCGTGCTGCGCGAGGAGCACCGCTTTGCCGGCTACATCCATCTCAAGACCATTCCCGAGGCGTCGCCGGAACTGCTGGCCGCGGCCGGCCGGCATGCCGACCGCCTGTCGATCAACATCGAGCTGCCGACCGAAACCGGACTGGCCAGTTTCGCCCCGGAAAAATCACTCCCGTCCATCCGCGGGGCAATGGGCGAACTGCGCTGGCGCATCGACGAAGCCAAGCAGGCCAAGGCCGACAGCGATGCCGGCAGCGCCACGGTGTCGTCGCCGCTTGCGGCCACGCCGCTCAAGCGTGCCGGGGCCAGGCGCGCCCCCCCACCGCGCTTCGCCCCGGCCGGGCAGAGCACGCAGATGATCGTCGGTGCCGACGGTGCCAGCGACCAGCAGATTCTCAGCGCTGCCGACAACCTGTATGGCAACTACCGGATGCGCCGGGTGTACTACTCCGCCTTCAGCCCGATTCCCGATGCCAGCCGCCTGCTGCCGCTGCAGGCACCACCACTGGCCCGCGAACACCGCCTGTACCAGGCCGACTGGCTGCTGCGCTTCTACGGCTACGCGGTGGAGGAGATCACCGACACCACCCAGGGCGGCATGCTGGATCTGGATATCGACCCCAAGATGGCCTGGGCGATCCGCCACCCCGAGCGCTTCCCGGTCGATCTCAACGTGGCCTCCAAGGACATGCTGCTGCGCGTGCCCGGGCTGGGCGTACGCAACGTGAAACGGGTGCTGATGGCACGGCGTCACGGCCGCCTGCGTGTGGCCGACGTGGCGCGTCTGCGCGCGCCGATGCGCACGCTGCTGCCGTTCGTTCAACTGGCCGACCATCACCCGCGACGCGCATTGGACAACCCGGCCGCCCTGCGCGCGCGCCTGGCACCGCCGCCGCGGCAGGCGTCGCTGTTCCCCGACGCGGCCACGCAGTGAGATGACGCGCTGGAGTGCGCGGGTGGATCCGGTGTGGTCGCTGCCGGCCTGGCGCGACACCGCGCGGCGGGCACTGCAGCACCGCGTTGCACCGGCACAGCTCGACTGGCTGGAGGCCGGCGAGGCCTCGCTGCTGGATGCGCCGGCGGTGGCCAGCCTGCCCGCGCCGGCCGCCGACAGCGCCGCCATTGCCGTGCCGCAGGCGTTCGTCGACCTGGCGTCCACCTGCCTGTGCCACCGCGACCCGCAGCGGCTCCCGCTGCTGTACCGCATGCTGTGGCGCATCGTGCACGGCGAGCGCGGGCTGCTCACCAACCCGGCCGACCCGGATGTGCTCCGCGCGATGGCGCTGGCCCAGGCGGTGCGCCGCGACAGCCACAAGATGAAGGCCTTCGTGCGCTTTCGCGAAGTGCCGGGCGAAGACAATGCGTTCATTGCCTGGTTCGAACCGGAGCACCACATCGTGGACCGCGTTGCGCCGTTTTTCGCGCGACGCTTCGCCGGTATGCGCTGGGCGATCCTGACCCCGGCACGCAGCGTGCAGTGGGATGGCCACGTACTCGCCTTCGGCCCCGGCGCACGGCAGCAGGATGCACCGCGCGAGGATGCGCGCGAAGCGCTGTGGCGCACCTACTACGCCAACATCTTCAACCCGGCCCGGCTCAACACGCGGATGATGCAGCAGGAGATGCCGGCGCGGTACTGGAAGCATCTGCCCGAAGCGGCGCTGCTGCCCGGCCTGGTGCGCGACGCCGGCGACCGGGTGCAGGAAATGCATGACCGCCAGGCGCAGGCGCCGACACGCCGCATCCCGCAGCGGGCCCCGACGGCACCCTCCGCGCCAACCGGCCTGGAGGGGCTGCGCGAGGCGGCCACGCATTGTCGACGCTGCCCGCTATGGGAGCCGGCCACCCGGACCGTGTTCGGCCAGGGCCCCGCGGACGCCCGGATCATGCTGGTGGGCGAGCAGCCGGGGGACGCCGAAGACCTGAGCGGGCATCCGTTCGTGGGGCCGGCCGGTCAGCTGCTCGACCGCGCGCTGCGCGAGGTGGGCATCGACCGCCGCACGCTGTACCTGACCAACGCGGTCAAGCATTTCCGTTTCGAGCGGCGCGGCAAGCGGCGCATCCACACCCCTCCGCAGGTCACGCACATCACCGCCTGCCGCGACTGGCTGATGGGCGAGATCGAGAACGTCCGCCCCCAGGTGATCGTGTGCCTGGGCGCGACCGCGGCAAGCGCCGTATTCGGTGCCGGCTTCACACTGAAGAAGCACCGCGGCCGCTGGCATTCATTGGACGATGGCACGCGCGCCTTCGCCACGGTGCACCCGGCGTGGGTACTGCGACAGGGCGAGGGAGAGGCGCGGGAGGCGGCCTATCGACTGTTGCTGGAGGACCTGCAAGGGTTGGTCGACGACCATCCCGCCCGGTGACGCGCCCGGAGCGATGCCGGCCAGCGGTCGGCACCTTCCCGCGTGGCTGCCCGCTGGCGTCAGTGCGCCGCCATGTAGATGTCCTGCAGCACCGCCTTCTCCAGCTCCAGTTCGCTGAGCAGGTTCTTGACGATGTCGCCCAGGCTCAGGATGCCGACCAGCCTGGCGTCTTCGGTCACCATCAGATGGCGGTGCCGCGAGTAGGTCATCAACGCCATCGCCTGCTTCAGCGTTGCATCCGGCGCGATGCCTTCCAGACCTGCCGACGGCAACGTCGCGATGACCCGGCGCCCCGCCTGCGGGCCGTCATCGGCCAGGCAGCGCACGATGTCCTTCTCGGAAATGATCCTTACCGGTGCATCGTCCTTCATCACCACCAGGGCGGCGATCTTGTGCGCGCTCATCTTGTGTGCGGCGGCACCGATGGTGTCGTCCACGTCGATGGTGACGATGGTCTGTTTCTTGGACTGCAGGAGTTCGCGGACGTTCATTCTTGTTTCCTGTTGCAGGTTACTGAAGTCGAGAGATGCGCCTGGTTGCAGCGAGGGAGGCGGCGTGTGCGCCCGGTCCTCGGTCATTCGATTCTACGGCCGCACGTTGGCCCGGGAGTTTGCATATCCGGGACAGTTCGTCGCTGAAAACGACTGACGACCCGAGAATGGCACCGCCGGGAAAACCGTCGCTGAATGCCATCGTCGGCCACCGCTAAAGTTCACCTCACCGCGACCGGGGGGATGGGTGGGCCGGCGGGCAAAGTGACTTCCGGCATGTCGATCCGGTGACCGCCGGCACCTGCCCCGGTTGGGCCCGCTTTCTACAGTGGCGCTGTCTTCTTCAGATGGATGCCCGGCATGACCCGCTCCCTGTTCTTCCGCGGCCTGATCGCCGCCCTGCTGTCACTGACGTGCCTGGCCAGCGCCTCGGCGGCTCCTTCCGCCACACTGCCGTTGCAGGTGTCCGCCGAGCGCGCCACCACGATGGATGTCTGGGTCCCGGCAGAGGTCCGCGGCGTGGTGCTGTTCTCCAGCGGCCACGGCGCATGGCCGGCACGCTATGACGCGTTGCTGCAATCCTGGTCGGACGCAGGCTTTGCCGTGGTGGCACCGCTGCACGTCGATTCGGTCAGGCACCCGGACCGGGCGCAGTTCTCCCTGCAGCAGGGCTTCAGCGAACGCCTCGTGGACATGCATGCGGCCAGCGCCTATGCCGCGGCGCGCTGGCCGCAGGTGCCGGTGGTGGCTGCCGGCCACAGCCTGGGGACGTTGATTTCGGCGATACTCGGGGGCGCGCTCGCCGACCTTGGCCCCCTGCGCGATCCCACCGTGGTGGCGGTGCTGGGCTACTCCTCGCCGGGCCGTATTCCGGGCCTGATCGGCCCGGATGCCTATGCCACACTGGCGGTGCCACTGCTGCTGATCACCGGCGACCAGGACCGGGTGCCGGGCTTCGTCACCGATCCGGTGGATCACCTGTATCCGGTGCAGACCGCACCGGCGGGCGACAAGACCGCGCTGGTGCTGTCAGGCGGCGACCACAATCTGATCGGCGCACAGGACGGCACCCAGGTGCTTCGTGCCCGCGCCCTCGGCACCGCGTTCCTGCAGTCCCGGGTACTGGCCGACGATCAGGCGACGCAGCTGCTGGCGGCGCCGCCGCGCGACGGCGAGCAGTGGCTGCGCCGCTGAGGCGCGTCGTCGGCGGGCCACCACAGTCGACCGCTTATTCCACCGTCACGCTCTTGGCCAGATTGCGCGGCTTGTCCACGTCGGTGCCGCGCGCCAGCGCGGTGTGGTACGCCAGCAACTGCACCGGCAGGGTATGCACGATCGGGCTGAGCACACCGGCATGGCGCGGCGTGCGGATCACGTGCACGCCTTCGGACTCGACGAAGTTGCTGTCCTGGTCGGCGAACACGAACAACTCGCCACCGCGGGCGCGCACTTCCTGCATGTTGGATTTGACCTTCTCCAGCAGGCTGTCGTTCGGCGCGATCACCACCACCGGCATGTCTTCGTCCACCAGCGCCAGCGGCCCGTGCTTGAGCTCGCCCGCCGGATAGGCCTCGGCGTGGATGTAGGAGATTTCCTTGAGCTTGAGCGCGCCTTCGAGCGCGATCGGATAGTGCAGGCCACGGCCCAGGAACAGCGCATTGGGCTTGCGCGCGAAGCGCTCGGCCCAGGCCGCGATCTGCGGCTCCAGGTTCAACGCATGCTGCACGCTGCCCGGCAGGAAACGCAGCTGTTCGAGGTAGTCCGCTTCCTGCGCGGCATCCACGCGACCGTGCAGCTTGCCCAGCACCACGGTCAGCTGGAACAGCGCCGCCAACTGGGTGGTGAAGGCCTTGGTCGAGGCCACGCCGATCTCGGCGCCGGCGCGGGTATAGCAGACCAGTTCGCTGGCACGCGGAATCGCGCTTTCCGGCACGTTGCAGATCGACAGCGTATGCAGGTGCCCCAGCGACTTGGCGTACTTGAGCGCCTCCATCGTGTCCAGCGTTTCGCCGGACTGGGAAATGGTGACGATCAGGTGCTTGGGATTGGCGTACGCGGCGCGGTAACGGTACTCACTGGCGATCTCCACGCTGCACGGCAGGCCGGAGATGGCCTCGATCCAGTAGCGCGCCGTCAGGCCGGCGTAGTAGCTGGTGCCGCAGGCGATGATCTGCACGCCTTCGATGCCCGACAGCACGGCCTCGGCGTTCTTGCCGAACAGCTCGGCCGGGAAACCACCGGCGTCGATCGCCGCCTCGATGGTGTCGCCCAATGCACGCGGCTGCTCGTGGATTTCCTTCTGCATGAAGTGACGGTACGGGCCGAGCTCCAGCGAGGCCAGCGACACATCCGACAGGTGCACCTCGCGCACGACCGGCTGGTCGCGGTCGTCGTACACCTGCACGCCATCGCGGCGGATATCGGCGGTGTCACCTTCTTCCAGGAAGATCACCCGGCGCGTGGCCGAGATGACCGCCGACACGTCGGAGGCGACGAAGTTCTCGTCCTCCCCCAGGCCAACCAGCAGCGGGCAGCCCATGCGTGCACATACGAAGTGCTCCGGCTCGGCGCGGCTCATCACCGCCAGCGCGTAGGCACCGGTCAGTTCCTTGACCGTGCGCTGCAACGCCGACAGCAGGGTGTCGCCGTCCTTGAGGTGATGGTGCATCAGGTGCGCGATGACTTCGGTATCGGTCTGCGACTCGAAGGTGTAGCCCAGCGCGATCAGTTTCTCGCGCTGTGCTTCATGATTTTCGATGATGCCGTTGTGGACCAGCGCCACCCCGTGGCTGATGTGCGGATGCGCGTTGGCTTCGGTCACCCCGCCGTGCGTGGCCCACCGGGTGTGGCCGATGCCCAGCATGGCATCGAAGCCCTCGCTGGCTGCGGCCTTCTCCATCTCCGCCACGCGCCCGGTGCGGCGCACGCGGCGTACGTCCGGCTGGGCGCCACGACCGTCGATGACGGCAATGCCGGAGGAATCGTAGCCGCGGTACTCCAGCCGCTTCAGTCCCTCGATGAGTACCGGTACCACGTCGCGATTGGCGATCGCTCCCACAATGCCGCACATATGATTCTGATCCCTGCCGTTGAGCTTCGCATTCTAGCGTGGCGTCCGTGTCCGCCACGCCGCTGTCCGCTTAACGAAAGTGTCCGCGCCGGTGTCCGCGGACAGGCGGACAGCCCGACCAGAATTTCAAGCCATTGTTTTTATTGGGTTAAAAGTTGGCACGGAGTCTGCTCTCTCTTGGGCAACCCAACCGCGAACGAGCCCGATGATCCGCGACACTTCCGCCCAGGACCAGACTCTCTCCGTTGCCGGCACCCCTGCCCCCTGGAAGCGCTGGCTGTGGCCGGGGCTGGCCGCACTGGTGGTGCTGCTGGCCATCGGCTTTGCCGCACGGGCCTGGCTGGGTGCCAGCCGCTCCTTCGACAGCGCGCGGGTGCGCATCGCCGAGGTCAAGCGCGGCGACCTGGTCCGTGACATCGCCGCCGACGGCCGTGTGATCGCCGCCAACAGCCCGGTGCTGTACGCGATCTCGGCCGGTACGGTGAATCTGAAGGTGGTCGCCGGCGACGTGGTCAGGAAGGGCCAGGAACTGGCCGTGATCGACAGCCCCGAACTGCGCAGCAAACTGGCCCAGGAACAGGCCACGCTGGCCGGCCTGGAAGCCGAAGCCAGCCGCGCCACGCTCGACGCCACCCTGGCCCGCGCCAAGGCGCGCAAGGAAACCGACCAGGCCGCCATCGAGCGCCAGGCCGCCGACCGCGACCTGCAGCGCTACCAGCGCGGTTTTGACGGCGGCGCGGTGCCGCAGATCGACCTGGCCAAGGCCAACGACAGCCTCAAGAAGGCCGACATCCAGCTGGCCAACGCGCAGACCGATGCGCGCCTGCAGAGCCAGGGCGCCGACCTCGACGCCCGCAACAAGCACCTGCTGGCCGAACGCCAGAAGGCGGTGGTGGCCGAAGTCCAGCGGCAGGTCGATGCCCTGACCCTGCGCGCACCGTTCGATGGCCAGGTCGGCCAGGTCCAGGCGACCCAGCACACCAATGTGATTGCCAATGCCCCGATCCTGGGCGTGGTCGACCTGTCGCGCTTCGAGATCGAGATCAAGGTGCCGGAGAGCTTCGCCCGCGACCTGGCGATCGGCATCCCGGCGCAGCTGACCAGCGGCAACGGCCAGCCGTTCCCGGGCGAGATCAGCGCGGTGTCGCCGGAGGTGGTGGCCGGCGAAGTCAACGCCCGCATCCGTTTCTCCGACAAGCAGCCGCAGGGCCTGCGCCAGAGCCAGCGGATGCAGGCGCGGGTGATGCTCGATACCCGCCGCAACGTGGTCAAGGTGGAACGCGGCCCGTTCGTCGAACAGGGCAACGGCAATGCCTACGTCATGGACGGCAGCACCGCCGTCCGCCGCCCGGTCAAGCTCGGTGTGAGCAGCCTGGGTGAAGTGGAAGTCCTCTCTGGCCTGCAGCCCGGCGATCGCGTCGTGGTGTCCGGCAGCGATCTGTTCGGCGATGCCGAAAAGGTCTCCATCAACTGATTCCCCAACACACGCCACCCTCAACGAACCGCAAAGGAAAACAGTCATGCTCGAGATGCGCTCGGTCGCCAAAGTGTTCCGCACCGAACAGGTGGAAACCCATGCCCTGCGGTCGCTGGACCTGCACGTCCGCGAAGGCGAGTTTGTCGCCGTGACCGGGCCCTCTGGGTCGGGCAAGACCACGTTCCTCAACATCGCCGGCCTGCTGGAGACCTTCACCAGCGGCACCTACCTGCTCGACGGCCAGGACGTGAGCACGCTGGGCGATGACGCGCGCAGCCGCCTGCGCAACCAGAAGATCGGCTTCATCTTCCAGGGCTTCAACCTGATCTCCGACCTCAACCTGTTCGACAACGTGGACGTGCCGCTGCGCTACCGCGGCATGCCGGCCGCCGAGCGCAGGCAGCGCATCGAGCATGCCCTGACGCAGGTGGGTCTGGGCTCGCGCATGAAGCACTACCCGGCCGAACTGTCCGGCGGCCAGCAGCAGCGTGCGGCCATCGCGCGCGCGCTGGCCGGCAGCCCCCGCCTGCTGCTGGCCGACGAACCGACCGGCAACCTCGACAGCCAGATGGCACGCGGCGTGATGGAGCTGCTGGAAGAGATCAATGCAGCCGGCACCACCATCGTCATGGTGACCCACGACCCCGAGCTGGCCGCGCGCGCGCAGCGCAACGTGCACATCGTGGACGGCCAGGCCACCGATCTGCTGCGCGATCCGGTGCTGGCCACCCCGCGCGTCGCCGTCGCTACCGCCAACGACTGAGGCCACCATGCTCGCCTACTACTTCCGACTGGCACTGCGCAGCTTCCGGCGCAACCGCGTGCTGACCGCGCTCATGGTGCTCGCCATCGCGCTCGGCATCGGCGCCTCGATGACCACGTTGACGGTGTTCCATGTCCTGTCCGGCGACCCGATTCCGCACAAGAGCGACCGCCTGTTCTCGGTGCAGGTCGATCCGCGGACGATGCTGGGCTACCAGCCCGGCGAAGAGCCCGAAGACCAGATGACGCGCTTCGATGCCGAAGCACTGCTGCGCGAACGCCAGGCCAAGCACCAGGCGGTGATGACCGGCGGCGGGGTCACGATCGAACCGGACAAGGCCGCGCTGCGTCCCTTCGATACCGATGCGCGCTACACCTCCAACGACTTCTTTGCGATGTTTGACACGCCCTTCCTGTATGGCCGCGCATGGTCGGCCAATGAGGATGAGGGCCGTGGCCGCGTGGCGGTGATTTCCCGCACGCTCAACCAGAAGCTGTTCGACGGGGCCGACAGCATCGGCAGGACCATCCGCATGGATGCCACGGCCTTCACCGTGGTCGGCGTGCTCGACGAATGGAATCCGAACCCGCATTTCTACGATCTGGAGACCGGCCGGTATGGCGGCAGCGAAGACGTCTATCTGCCGTTCTCCACGGCGATGGATCTCAAGCTCGGTCGCAACGGCAACATGAACTGCTGGGGCAACTCCAATGGCGATGAGACCGGGATCAATGCGCCGTGCACGTGGCTGCAGTACTGGGTCGAGCTGCCCTCGGCCGGTGATGCCGATGACTACCGGGCCTACCTGAACAACTATTCCGCGCAGCAGAAGGCCGCCGGTCGCTTCCAGCGCCCGCCGAACGTCCGCCTGCGCAACGTCATGGAATGGCTGGACTACAATCAGGTGGTCCCCAGCGATGTGCGGCTGCAGCTTTGGCTTGCGATGGGCTTCCTGCTGGTCTGCCTGATCAATACCGTCGGCCTGCTGCTGGCCAAGTTCCTGCGTCGCAGCGGCGAGATCGGCGTGCGCCGTGCTCTGGGTGCCAGCCGCGCGCAGATCTTCCTGCAGTCGCTGGTCGAAGCCGGCACGGTTGGCCTGGCCGGCGGTGTGCTCGGCCTCGGGCTGGCCGCGCTCGGCCTGTATGCGGTACGCCAGCAGCCGGTGGAGTACGCCAAGCTGGCCACGCTGGATGGACAGATGCTGCTGCTGACCTTCGCGCTGACCCTGGTGGCCAGCCTGCTGGCCGGCTTCCTGCCTGCGCTGCGCGCCATGCAGGTCGCCCCCGCCATCCAACTCAAAACGCAGTAAGGATCCGGAGCACATGATGGATATCCGCCCCATTCTCACCACACTGCGCCGGCACAAGACCGCCGCCGCCCTGATCGTGCTGGAGATCGCGCTGACCTGCGCGATTGTCTGCAACGCGCTGTTCCTGATCGGGCAACGCATCGAGACCATCAACCAACCCAGCGGCATCGCCGAGGATGAACTGGTGGAAGTGCGCCTCGGCGGCATCGGCAAGCAGGTCAACGTCGAGGCGCGTACCCGCGAAGACCTGGCCGCGCTGCAGAGCGTGCCGGGCGTCAAGAGCGTAGTGGCCATCAACCAGCTGCCGTTCCGGAACAACTCCTGGAACACCAGCCTGTCGCGCGTTCCCGACCAGGAGCGCCCCACGCTCAACGCGTCGCAGTACTTTGCCCGGGAAGGGACGGTCGACACGCTCGGCCTGGAACTGATCGCCGGCACCGATTTCCAGCCCGGCGAGTATCGCGAGTACCAGGACGTGGTCAGCGATCCGACCACAGAAACCACGGGCAGCTCGGTGATTCTGACCAAGTCTGCCGCCGACAAGCTGTATCCGGATGGCGATGCGCTCGGCAAGACGATCTACAGCGGCCGCTCCCCGCTGCGCGTTACCGGCGTGGTCAAGGAGCTGGGCCGCCCGACCCGGGTCAACGGCGATACGCATGACTCGATGCTGCTGCCGGTGCGCATGTCCTACGACATGGGCTTCTACCTGATCCGCGTCACCGACCCGGCACGACGCGACGAAGTGATCAAGGCTGCCGTCGCCGCACTGGAACGGGTCGATTCGAGCCGACTGGTGCGGGCCAAGGTCACCTATCAGGAGCAGCGCGAAAAGTATTTCGCCAACGACCGTGCGATGGTGGGCCTGCTCATCACCGTGTGCGTCGCGCTGCTGGTGGTGACCGCCCTGGGCATCGTCGGTCTGGCCAGCTTCTGGGTGCAGCAGCGCACCAAGCAGATCGGCATCCGTCGTGCCCTGGGCGCGACCCGCAGCCAGATCCTGCGCTACTTCCAGACGGAGAACTTCCTGCTGGCCACGGTGGGCATCGTGCTCGGCATGCTGATGGCCTACACGATCAATCTGTACCTGATGAACAACTACGAGCTGCCGCGCATGCCCCTCAGCTACCTGCCGATCGGCGCGGTGCTGCTGTGGCTGCTGGGCCAGATCGCCGTCTTCGGCCCGGCACGCCGCGCCGCCGCCGTTCCCCCTGCCGTTGCCACCCGGAGTGCCTGAGATGCGCCAGACCCGAATCGCGCCCCTGCTGCTGAGCCTTCTGCTGGCCAGCGCCCCGGCGGTGGCCGCCGCCCAGACCGAGACCGCGCGCCTGGAGTGGCGCGATACCGACCACCATCTGGTGGTGGATGCCAGCAACGGCATCGTGCGCGTCACCACCACCGAACCGGATGGCTACTTCGGCGTCCGCAGCGGCGACCGGATTCTGCGTGTGGACGGCAGGCCGGTGCGGCGGATCGACGATGTGAGCGAGGTGCTGGCCCGCAGCAGCCGCACCCGGTTGCCGGTGACGGTGCTGCGCCGCGGCAGCGAGGCCACCGTGGAGGTCAATACCGCCGCGTGGCGCAACGTGGTGCCTGTCGATGCGCCGGCACCGCCGGCACCGCCTCCGCCGCCCAGCCCGCGCGGCTGAGGTGGCCCGCGCCGGGCCGTCTGCACGTTGGCCCGGCGCTCCGGTACTCTTGATCCCACTTACCGGCCCCCGATGACGCATGCCTTCGATTCTGATCATTGACGACAACGCCAGCGTCGGCACCGCGCTGGAGGTGCTGTTCTCCCTGCACGACATCGATGCGCTGCATGCGCTGTCGCCCGAGGCCGGGTTGGCCCTGCTGGAACAGCAGCCGGTCGACCTGGTGATCCAGGACATGAACTTCACCGAGGACACCACCTCCGGTGAGGAAGGCGAAGCGCTGTTCGAGCAGATACGCGCCCGCCATCCGGATCTGCCGGTGATCCTGCTCACTGCCTGGACGCACCTCAGCAGTGCGGTGGACCTGGTCAAGGCCGGCGCGGCCGACTACCTGGCCAAGCCGTGGGACGACCGCAAGCTGCTGACCACGGTCAACAATCTGCTGGAGCTGTCCGAGACCCGGCGCGAGCTGGACCGCCGCCGCGAGCGTGAACTGCGCGACCGCTCGGCGCTGGAAGCCCGTTATGACCTGCGCGGAGCGGTGGTAGCCGACCCGGCCAGCGAGCGCGTGGTCAATCTGGCCTGCCAGGTGGCCCGCTCGGCACTGCCGGTGCTGATCACCGGCCCGAACGGCGCCGGCAAAGAGAAGATTGCCGAGATCATCCAGGCCAATTCGCTGGTCGCCAAGGGCCCGTTCGTCGCGCTCAACTGCGGCGCGATTCCGTCCGAGCTGATCGAGGCCGAACTGTTCGGTGCCGAAGCGGGTGCCTACACCGGCGCCAACAAAGCGCGTGAAGGCAAGTTCGAGGCCGCCGACGGCGGCACGTTGTTCCTGGACGAGATCGGCAACCTGTCACTGGGCGGGCAGATGAAGCTGCTGCGCGTGCTTGAGACCGGGCGCTTCGAGCGACTGGGCTCCAACCGCGAACGCCAGGTCAAGGTGCGTGTGATCAGCGCCACCAACGCCGACCTGCCGGCCATGATCCGCGACGGCCAGTTCCGCGAGGATCTGTACTACCGCCTCAATACCGTCGAGCTGGCGCTGCCGCCGTTGGCCGAGCGGCCCGGCGACATCCTGCCCCTGGCCGAGCGTTTCCTGGACAGTGGCAAGCCGTTGTCCACGGCGGCAGCCACCGCGCTGCAGCGGCACGGCTGGCCGGGCAACGTGCGTGAGCTGCGCAACGTGCTGCAACGCGCCGGCCTGCTGGCAATGGGCCCACGTATCGAGGTGGGTGATCTCAATCTGCCACGCGCCGCAGCGCCCCGCGCCGCCAGTCCAACGGTGGATCCGGATCGCAGCCGGATCGAAGCGGCATTGGCCCACAACCACGGCATCATCGCCCAGACCGCTGCCGAACTCGGGCTCAGCCGCCAGGCGCTGTACCGGCGCATGGACCGTTACGGCATCCCGCGCGAATGAAGCGGCGCTCATTCACCTTACGGCTGTTCCTGCGCCTGCTGCCGGTGCTTGCCCTGGCTGCCGCATTCCCGTGGTACCTGGCGTTCTGGCTGGACCACGGCTGGGCGGTCACCGCGATTTCCATCGTGGTGCTGTTGTCGCTGATGTGGTGGAGCCTGCGCCGCGCGACCGCACCGGTGCGTTCGCTGCTGCGCGCGCTGTCCGGCACCACCAGCAGCTACCGCGACGGCGAGTACAACTTCAGCGTGTACTGGCCCGGCAACGACGAGCTGGGGGACCTGGTGCAGGCGCACCGCGACCTGGGCGACGTGCTGCGTGAGCAGCGCCAGGGCCTGGTCCAGCGCGAGCTGCTGCTGGACACGATGGTGCAGAACACCCCCGTATCGATGCTGCTGCTGGCCAATGGCGGCGACGGCGTGCAGCGCGTGGTGTTCTCCAACCTGGCCGCACGCAAGCTGCTGCACCACGGCTGGAAACTGGAAGGCCAGCGCATGCAGGACGTGCTGGAGACCATGCCGGTGGAACTGCGCGACGCCATCCAGCGTGGCGGCGACAGCCTGTTTGCGGTCCGCGAAGAGGAAGGCGACGAGGACGACGAGCAGGTCTATCACCTGTCGCGGCGCAACTTCCATCTCAACGGCCGTCCGCACGATCTTCTGCTGATCCGCCTGCTCACCGCCGAGCTGCGCCGGCAGGAAGTGCAGACCTGGAAGAAGGTGATCCGCGTCATCAGCCACGAGCTCAACAACTCGCTGGCACCGATCGCCTCGTTGGCGCACTCCGGCGGCGAACTGGTCCGGCGTGGCAAGACCGAACGGCTGGAAGAAGTGTTCGCCACCATCGAAGAGCGCGCCCGGCATCTGGAGGGGTTCATCCGGGGCTACGCACGCTTCGCCAAGCTGCCGCAACCGCAGTTGCAGAACGTGCAGTGGCTGCAGTTCCTGACCAGCCTACAACACCAGATTCCGTTCCGCATGGAGGCCATTGCCGACGATCTGCACAGCCGGGTGGACATCGCCCAGTTGGGCCAGGCGCTGCTCAACCTGCTCAAGAACGCGCACGAAGCCTGCAGCGAAGCCGAACCGCCCAACGATGATGTCGAGCTGCGGCTGACCCGCCTGCCGCAGTGGGTGCGGCTGGAAGTCCTGGACCGCGGCAAGGGCATGAACGAGGCGGTGCTGCAGAACGCGCTGATGCCGTTCTACTCGACCAAGCGCAACGGCACCGGCCTGGGCCTGGCGCTCACGCGCGAGATCGTCGAGGCACACGGCGGCCGCATCTCGCTGCAGAACCGGCGCGAAGGCGGTCTGTGCGTGGCGGTTTTCCTGCCGGTGTAATCGCCGGCAGGCGGAGACGCGCGTTGGGCGTCGCGCCTTACCGCTTCACCGGCCGCTTCCACCCATCAATGGTCTCCTGGCGCGCACGCGCCACGGTCAGCTTGCCCTCGGGCGCGGTCCGGGTGATCACCGAACCGGCCGCGATGGTCGCGCCCTGTCCGATCTCCACCGGCGCCACCAGCGAACTGTTGGAGCCGATGAAGGCGTGGTCGCCGATGGTGGTCTGCGACTTGTTCACCCCATCGTAGTTGCAGGTGATGGTGCCGGCACCGATGTTGACCTTGCTGCCGATCACCGCATCGCCCAGATAGGTGAGGTGGTTGGCCTTGCTGCCCGCGCCCAGCACCACCTTCTTGGTCTCCACGAAATTGCCCACGTGCGTGCCTTCGGCGAGCACCGTGCCGGGACGCAGGCGCGCGAACGGGCCGATGTCGGCCGCGCCCTCGCTGACCACCCCGTCCAGGTCGCAATGCGGTTTGACCACGGTGCCGGCTGCGAGCGTGACGTCCTTGAGCCGGGTGAACGCGCCGATGCTGACGCCGTCACCCAGCACCACGTCGCCTTCCAGGATCACGTTGACGTCGATCTGCACATCGCTGCCCACGCGCACCGTGCCACGGATGTCCAGGCGCGCCGGGTCCAGCACGCGTGCGCCCTGCGCGCACAGCGCACGCACCGCGCGCAGCTGCCAGGCACGTTCGAGCTGGGACAGCTGCCACGGGTCGTTGGCGCCTTCGGCCTCCTGCGCGTCGTGCACGAACGCCATCTCCGCCGGGGTGTAGTCGCCGGCGGCCGCTGCGAACACGTCGGTGAGGTAGTACTCGCCCTGCGCGTTGGCGTTGGAGAGCTGGGACAGCCACCGACGCAGCGCGGTCGACTCGGCGGTGATGATGCCGGTATTGATGGTGCGGATGGCGCGCTGCTCGTCGTTGGCGTCCTTCTGTTCGACGATCGCGGCGACCTTGCCTTCGGCGTTGCGCACGATGCGGCCATACCCGGTGGGATTGGCGACTTCAGCCACCAGCACCGCCAGCCGTCCAGGCTGGGACAGCAGATGGCGCAGGGTGTCGGCGCGGATCAGCGGCACGTCGCCGTACAGCACCAGCACCGTGGCGGCGTCAGGCACGTCGGGCATCGCCTGCAACACCGCATGTCCGGTACCGAGTTGTCGGGACTGCTCGGCCCAGCGCAGGTCGGGCTGGTCGGCGAATGCACGCTGCACGGCCTCACCGCCGTGCCCGTAGACGACATGGATGGCGGCCGGCTGCAGGTCACGCGCCGCCTCGATCACGTGGGCGAGCATCGGTTGCCCGGCAATCGGCTGCAGCACTTTGGGCAGCGCCGACTTCATGCGCTTGCCGGCACCGGCGGCCAGGATGATCACGTGCAGGGGCTGGGTCATGGTCGATCGCGTTCCAGGGAATCGTAGAAGCGAATTCTAGTGCCACGCTCGTTAACATGTGGACTCCTTCCGCGCGGAACACTCCGTGAGCCTGATCCGCCAGGGCAGCAGCTATCTCGCCATCGGCCTGCTCCAGCTGGCACTGGACTGGGCGCTGTTCGTGGGCGCCACCGCGCTGGGCGTGCCCGCGGTACCGGGCAATCTGATCGGCCGCGTCGGCGGGATGCTGCTCGGCTTCTGGCTCAATGGCCGCTACACCTTTGCCGAGCAGGGTCGCCAGCGGCTCGGCTGGCGCCGCTTCGCGCGCTTCCTGGCCGTCTGGCTGCTGCTGACGGCGATCAGTACGGTGCTGGTGGCGCTGGTGGCCACCCACCTGGGCCTGCGCAACGCGTGGCTGGCCAAGCCGCTGGTCGAAGCGGCACTGGCGGCGGTGTCCTTCGTGCTGCTGCGGCACGTGGTCTACCGCTGACAAAAAAAAACGCCGGCAAGCCGGCGTTCTCCCTTCGCAGCGGGCGCCGTCGCGCCCTACCGCTTAGTGCTTCAGATTCTTGCGCAGGCGCTCGAGGGCCTGCAGCTGGGCGGTGACTTCGGCCAGACGCTGCTGGGCTTCGGCCACTTCCATCGCTTCGCCACGGTTGGCAAGGATGCGCTCGGCTTCTTCCTTGGCCTTGCGGACCGAGGCTTCGTCGATGTCCTGTGCGCGGATCGCGGTGTCGGCCAGCACGGTCACCACCTGCGGCTGCACTTCGAGGATGCCGCCGGAGATGGCGAAATCCAGCTGCTCGCCGCTCGGCGTGGTCACCACCACCTTGCCCGGCTTGAGGCGCGTGATCAGCGGGGCGTGCTTGGGCGCGATGCCCAGTTCGCCCAGCTCACCGGTGGCCACGACCAGGGTAGCCTCGCCACGGAAGATTTCCTGCTCGGCGCTGACGATGTCGCAACGGATGGTGCTCATGAAACTCTCTTCGCTAGGGGGCGGGTTGAACCCACCGCAGGTTTTCCGCAGCGGTGGGCCTGGGCCCACCCCGTGTCACGGTCGGAACGGGCCATGCCCGTTCCTGCCGCATCAGGCCTTCTCGGCCATCTTCTTGGCCTTCTCGACCGCTTCTTCGATGCTGCCGACCATGTAGAACGCCTGTTCCGGCAGGTGGTCGTATTCGCCATCGACGATGGCCTTGAAGCCACGGATGGTGTCCTTCAGCGACACGTACTTGCCCGGCGAACCGGTGAACACTTCGGCCACGTGGAACGGCTGGCTGAAGAAGCGCTCGATCTTGCGGGCGCGCGACACGGCCTGCTTGTCTTCTTCGGACAGTTCGTCCATGCCCAGGATCGCGATGATGTCCTTCAGTTCCTTGTACTTCTGCAGGGTCTGCTGGACGCGCTGGGCGGTGTCGTAGTGCTCGTGGCCGATGACCAGCGGGTCCATCTGGCGGCTGGTGGAGTCCAGCGGATCGACGGCCGGGTAGATACCCAGCGAGGCGATCGAACGCGACAGGGTCACGGTCGAGTCCAGGTGGGCGAAGGTGGTCGCCGGCGACGGGTCGGTCAAGTCATCCGCGGGCACGTACACGGCCTGGATCGAGGTGATCGAACCGTTCTTGGTCGAGGTGATGCGCTCCTGCAGGACGCCCATTTCCTCGGCCAGGGTCGGCTGGTAGCCCACGGCCGACGGCATACGACCCAGCAGTGCCGACACTTCGGTACCGGCCAGGGTGTAGCGGTAGATGTTGTCGACGAACAGCAGCACGTCCTTGCCCTTGCCGTTTTCGTCCTTCTCGTCGCGGAAGTACTCGGCCATCGTCAGGCCGGTCAGCGCAACGCGCAGACGGTTGCCCGGCGGCTCGTTCATCTGGCCGTACACCATCGCGACCTTGTCCAGGACGTTGGAGTCCTTCATCTCGTGGTAGAAGTCGTTGCCCTCACGGGTACGCTCGCCCACGCCGGCAAACACGGACAGACCGCTGTGCGCCTTGGCGATGTTGTTGATCAGTTCCATCATGTTGACGGTCTTGCCGACGCCGGCGCCGCCGAACAGGCCGACCTTGCCGCCCTTGGCGAACGGGCACATCAGGTCGATGACCTTGATGCCGGTTTCCAGCAGCTCGGTGGCCGGGGACTGGTCTTCGTACGACGGGGCCTCGCGGTGGATTTCCCAGCTGTCGCTGGCGGCCACCGGGCCGGCTTCGTCGATCGGACGGCCCAGCACGTCCATGATGCGGCCCAGGGTGCCTGCACCGACCGGCACCGAGATGGCGCGTTCGGTGTTGGTGGCCACCAGGTTGCGCTTCAGGCCGTCGGTGGAGCCCAGCGCGATGCAGCGGACCACGCCGTCACCCAGCTGCTGCTGCACTTCCAGCGTGATTTCGGTGTTGTCCACCTTCAGCGCGTGGTACACCTTCGGCACCGACTCGCGGGGGAATTCCACGTCGACGACGGCGCCGATGATCTGAACGATCTTGCCCTGACTCATTGCTGCATCCTCTAAATTAAATGCTTTGACTGCGCGCGTCAGACTGCTGCCGCGCCGCCGACGATTTCCGAAATTTCCTGGGTGATCGCTGCCTGGCGCGCCTTGTTGTAGACGAGCTGCAGGGTTCCGATCAGCTTGTTCGCGTTGTCGCTGGCCGACTTCATCGCGACCATGCGTGCCGCATGCTCGGAGGCCACGTTTTCCAGTACAGCCTGGTACACCAGCGATTCGACGTAACGCGTCATCACGTGCTCCAGCACGGTCGCGGCGTCGGGTTCGTACAGGTAGTCCCAGTCGTGGTGCGCGACCTGCTTTTCAGCGGCCGGCAACGGCAGCAGCTGGTCGAAGCTGGCCTTCTGGGTCATCGTGTTGATGAAGCGGTTGTAGACCAGGTACACGCGGTCGACCTTGCCCTCGGTGAATGCATCAAGCATCACCTTGATCACGCCGATCAGCTGTTCCAGGTGCGGCACGTCGCCCATGTGGGTGACGGTACCCACCATGTTGACCTTGACCCGGCGGAAGAAGGTGGATGCCTTCTGGCCGATGGTCACCACGTCGATCTCGGCGCCCTTGTCCTGCCACTCGCGGACTTCGCCGAGCATTTTGCGGAACAGGTTGTTGTTCAGGCCGCCGGCCAGGCCGCGGTCGGAAGAGACCACGATGTAGCCAACGCGCTTCACGTCATCGCGCTGGACCAGGAACGGATGCTGGTAGTCGGTGCTGGCCTGCGCCAGGTGGCCGATCACCTGCTTCATCGCCTGCGCGTACGGACGCGACGTCTTCATCCGCTCCTGCGCCTTGCGGATTTTGGAAGCCGAGACCATTTCGAGCGCGCGCGTCACCTTGCGGGTGTTCTGCACGCTCTTGATCTTGGTTTTGATTTCGCGTCCGCTTGCCATCTTTGATTCCCGTAGAGCGGGGCTCAGCCCCGCTGCATTCAACGGTGAGGCGGGGCAGAGCCCCGCCGCACGTGCGTCTTACCAGCTGCCGGTGGTCTTGAACTCGGCGATGCCCTTCTTGAAGGCCGCTTCGATGTCATTGTCCCAACCGCCGGTGGCGTTGACCTTGCCGACCAGCTCGCCCTGGGTGTTGGCGAAGTGCGCATGCAGGCCTTCTTCGAACGCCAGCAGCTTGTTGACCGGCACGTCGTCGAGGTAACCCTCGTTGACGGCGTAGATCGACAGCGCCTGGTTGGCGATCGACATCGGGGCGTACTGCTTCTGCTTCATCAGCTCGGTGACGCGCTGACCGCGCTCCAGCTGCTTGCGGGTGGCTTCGTCCAGGTCCGAGGCGAACTGCGCGAAGGCTGCGAGCTCACGGTACTGGGCCAGCGAGATACGGATGCCGCCGGACAGCTTCTTGATGATCTTGGTCTGGGCCGCACCACCGACGCGCGACACCGAGATACCGGCGTTCACGGCCGGGCGGATGCCGGAGTTGAACAGATCGGTTTCCAGGAAGATCTGGCCGTCGGTGATCGAGATCACGTTGGTCGGCACGAACGCCGACACGTCACCCGCCTGGGTTTCAATGATCGGCAGCGCGGTCAGCGAGCCGGTCTTGCCCTTGACGGCACCGTTGGTGAACTTCTCCACGTACTCTTCGGAGACGCGGGCGGCGCGCTCGAGCAGGCGGGAGTGCAGGTAGAACACGTCGCCCGGGTAGGCTTCACGGCCCGGCGGACGCTTCAGCAGCAGCGAGATCTGGCGGTAGGCCACGGCCTGCTTGGACAGATCGTCGTACACGATCAGCGCATCTTCGCCGCGGTCCATGAAGTACTCACCCATGGTGCAGCCCGAGTAGGCGCTGATGTACTGCATGGCAGCCGATTCGGACGCGGTGGCGGCCACGACCACGGTGTGGGCCAGGGCGCCGTTCTCTTCCAGCTTGCGCACGATGTTGGCCACGGTCGAGGCCTTCTGGCCGATCGCGACGTACACGCACTTGATGCCGGTGTCCTTCTGGTTGATCACCGCATCGATGGCCAGGGCGGTCTTGCCGGTCTGGCGGTCACCGATGACCAGCTCGCGCTGGCCGCGGCCGATCGGGATCATCGAGTCGACGGACTTGTAACCGGTCTGCACCGGCTGGTCGACCGACTTGCGCCAGATCACGCCCGGGGCGACGCGTTCCACCGGTGCGGTGGCCTGCGCGGCGATCGGACCCTTGCCGTCGATCGGCTCACCGAGCGCGTTCACGACGCGGCCCAGCAGTTCCGGACCGACCGGCACTTCCAGGATGCGGCCGGTGGTCTTGGCGACATCGCCTTCGCGCAGATGCTCGTAGCCGCCCAGCACCACGGCGCCGACCGAGTCGCGCTCCAGGTTCAGGGCCAGGGCGAAGGTGTTGTTCGGCAGTTCGATCATTTCGCCCTGCATCACGTCGGCCAGACCGAAGATGCGCACGATGCCGTCGGACACGCTGGTCACGGTGCCTTCGTTGCGCGATTCCGCGGCCAGCTTGACCTTCTCGATGCGGTTCTTGATCAGTTCGCTGATTTCGGAGGGGTTGAGCGTGGTTGCCATCGTCAAGTCCTAGTGCCGGCGGTCACGCCGGACGTTAAATGAATTCAGTTAGCGAGCGCGGTCTGCAGGCGCGACAGCTTGCCCTTGAGCGAGCCATCGATCACCACGTCGCCGGCATCGATCACGGCACCACCGATCAGCGACGCATCGACGGCGGTCGACACCTCCACTTCGCGGCCGAAGCGCTTGCGCAGCGCGGCCTTGATGGCGTCCAGTTCCGATGCGGACAGTTCAGTGGCGGACGTCACCGTGGCCTTGACCACGTGTTCCGCTTCGGCGCGCAGCTGGTCGTACATGCCGGCGATTTCCGGCAGCAGCGGCAGGCGATGCGCCTCGGCCAGGATGGCGAGGAAGCGACCGAAGGTCTCGCCGGCCGATTCCGGCGCCAGCAACGCGACGGCGTCGTCGCGCTCCAGCTCCGGGTTCGACAGCAGGGCCGCCACGCGCGGGTCGGCAGCTACGTGGGCGGAGAACGCAAGCGCGTCCGACCACGGCGCGAACGTGCCTTCGTCGCGCGCGGTCGCGAACGCGGCGCGGGCATACGGGCGTGCAAGCGTGAGGGCCTGGCTCATCGATCAGATCTCCGATGCCAGCTCGTCGAGCAGCGCCTTGTGGGCGTTGGCGTCGATTTCGCGCTTGAGCAGCTTTTCGGCACCGCTCACGGCCAGCGCGGACACCTGCTTGCGCAGATCTTCACGGGCACGGTTGGCGGCAGCTTCGATCTCGGCGTGGGCCAGTTCTTTCTGGCGGTTGGCTTCGACGATGGCTTCGTTCTTGGCAGCATCAACGATCTGGTTGGCGCGGGCATGGGCCTGATCGATGATCTCGTTGGCCTTGGTGCGCGCATCCTTCAGGGCATCGTTGACCTTTTCCTGCGCCTGGGCCAGATCTTTCTGGCTGCGGTCGGCAGCGGCGAGGCCTTCAGCGATCTTCTGCTGACGCTCTTCGATGGCGTTCATCAACGGCGGCCAGATCTTGGTCGCGATGATCCAGATCAGACCGGCAAACGCCAGTCCCTGGGCAACGAGGGTAAAACCGATATCCATGGGGTTCGCTCAATCGGGGGTGACGGGGTGGATGGGCCGCCTGGGCGGCGCATCCGATCCTTCATCCGCGATCAGGCGCACAAGGCGCCTGATCGTTTCGCTGTTGCTGGATTAACCAGCAACCTGCGGCAGGCGTGCAACGAACTCGCCGATCATCGGGTTGGCGAAGGCCAGCAGCAGGCCGACGGCGACCGAGATGATGAACGCGGCGTCGATCAGGCCGGCGGTGATGAACATGCGGACCTGCAGAACCGGAATCAGTTCCGGCTGACGGGCAGCCGATTCCAGGAACTTACCGGCCATGATGGCCAGACCGAGACCGGCACCCAGCGCGGCCAGGCCGATCATGATGCCGACGGCGAGGACGGTGGAGCTCTGGACTTGGGCGAGGTTGGTCAGGACGGCGAAGTACATGGTTTTCTCCTGGAACTTTGAATAGCTAAGGGTTTAGAAACAAACGGATGAAGGGTGAAGCGGAACTCAGTGAGCGTCTTCCGACAGGCTCAGGTACACGATGGACAACATCATGAAGATGAACGCCTGCAGCGGAATCACCAGCAGGTGGAACAGCATCCAGCCCAGGCCGAATGCACCGCCCGCGATGGCACCGGCGATACCGGCACCGCCCAGCACCCAGATCAGCAGGAAGACGATCTCGCCGCCGAACATGTTGCCGAACAGTCGCATCGCCAGCGAAATCGGCTTGCTCAGCCACTCGACGATGTTGAGGATCAGGTTGAACGGCAGCATCCACTTGCCGAACGGCGCGGTCAGGAATTCCTTGGTGAAGCCGCCCAGACCCTTGGAGCGCAGGCCGAAGAACAGCATCAGGAAGAACACGCTGATCGACATGCCGAGGGTGGCATTGACGTCGGCGGTCGGGACCGGCTTCCAGAAGGCGTAATCATGCGGATGGGCAGCGCCCATCTGGCCTGCCGCCCACTCGGTGAAGGCGTTCATCGGGAAACCGATGAAGTCGGCCGGGATCATCTTGATGAGGTTCATCAGGAGGATCCAGAAGAAGATCGTGATCGCGATCGGGGTCACCAGCTTGCTGGTGCCGTGGTAGGTGTCCTTGGCCTGGCGGTCAACGAACTCCAGGCAGATCTCGACGAACGCCTGCCACTTGCCCGGAACGCCGGCGGTCGCCTTGCGCGTGGCCAGCCAGAAGCCGAACACCATGACCAGGCCCATCAGGAGCGAGGTGGCGAGAGTATCCAGATGCAACGCCCACGGGCTGTCACGCATCACCACAAGATTCTGCAGGTGATGTTGGATGTAGGAGGTGGGAGTTAGCGCCTCGCCTGCCATGTGTCCGGAACCTTGAGTTAAATAAATTGGATCAGCGCCTGGCCAGAGCCAGGACCTGGAACATCAACCCGACGGCGATACCGGCCAACAGCGCCAATGCAGGCAGCTTGAAGACCAGGAACCCCACCATCAGGACGCCGAATACGAGCACCCACTTTGCCACGACTGCCAGGATCAGGCGGGTCATCGCCGAGCCTGCCGCCTGCACGCCGCCACCCAGCGCCATCCGCGCCGCCACCCAACCGGCCGCCGAGACCGCCACGCCGGAGACCAGCGCCCCCAGGGCTGCCTTCGGGCCACCCCACAGAAGCAGGGCCAGAGCCAGGACAGCCACTGCAGCGAGCGGGTAAACCGCTGCGCGCAGCATCAGTCGCCGACCCGCGTCAACGGAGTTCAGCACGTGAATGTCCTGCATGGTTGTGAGTAGGAAAGGCCGAGGCCGCAAGCAACCGCCTCGTCGAGCCGCCAAATTATAGCAATGGGACAATTTGAGAGACAACCGGTCCCTGTTCATCCCGGATGTGAGCAACCCGTTGGACGCGCCCAGAGGCCTGTTCCACCGACGGTCCAATCCCGTCAGGACAGGGGTGGACGATGACGCGATGCAGCATATTGAACTTTGGTCGCACCTCACGGTCTGATCGATCAGCCTGCTCCTGAATCCTCGTCGGCGTCCCGCGAGCAGGCCAGTACCGGGTGACCCCGAAGCCCTCTCGGGGTCACCCTTTTTTTTGCGGCGGTGGCGCCGGCGCCCGCCTCTTGTCCTGCCCTGACCCGCGCCATAACGCCATTGGACCACGGTACCGGCCACCGCGCCGGACCGGGGGTCATTCCGCGCGCATGAACGGTACACACAGCGTCCACCATACGTTCACGAATGGTGGACGCCGGTCTGGGCAGAGTGATGTCACATCAATGAATCACTGCAAGGACACACACCGATGCGCCTGATGCTTTCCCTCCTCGCCCTGCCACTGGCCGTGGCTGCGATCACCCATGCCGAGACCGCCAGTGCCGCCGAGGGCGACGACCGCTTCGCGCTGCGCCTGGGCGCGATGAACATCGATTCGGACAACACGCTCCGCGGCAGTACCACGGTGGCGGGCCAGGACGTGGGCTTCGATGAGGACTTCAAGCTTGGCGGCAAGGAATGGGAACCGCGCGTGGACGGGATGTTCCGCATCAGCGACCGCCAGCGCCTGCTGTTCAACTACTTCAAGTACGACAAGGATCGCCGCGAAACGCTGGATGACGGCATCAGCTTCGGCGGCGTCAATGTCCCGGCAGGCAGCTTCGTCAAGGGCGAGCTGAAGTATCAGGTGGCCAGCCTGGTGTACGACTATTCGGTCGTGGACACCGACACGTTCGACCTGGGCCTGCAGATCGGTGCCGAATACGCCAAGGTCAGCACCAAGGCCTACGCCGACGTGGGCGATCTGTACCAGGGCCGCTTCCTGGATGAGAAGACCGACGGCGTGGCCCCGGTGGTCGGCGCACGCCTGAGCTTCACCCCGTCGGAAAAGTGGATGATCACCTTCCAGGGCCAGTACCTGAACACCGACTGGGGCAACTTCGACGACTACAAGGGCGACCTGAGCCGCGCCAATGCCATCGTCGATTACCGCCTCACCCAGAACTTCGGCCTCTTCGCCGGCTACGACTGGTTCAAGCTCGACGCCGACAAGAAGGGCAGCGACGGCACCATCGGGCTGAAGCAGGAATTCAAGGGCCCGGTGGCCGGTATCAGCGTCACCTTCTGACCTGCAACAACGGCTCTCCAAACGCGGCAACAGGGTGACCTGTTGTCGCGTTTTCGTTTGGGCGCGGCAAAAGCGCGCGACGTCAAAGGCACGGCGCCCACGGCGTACCGGGGGAGGGCAGCCCATGCCAGGACACGCCGTAAACCCGTCCGTGGGGGCTCGATGGCGGCATCCATGCCGCCAACGGTCCTGGCATGGGCCGCCCGGCGCGCGTCCACGTGACAACGGAGGCGCCACGCAGTTGAAGTTGACGTTGCTGTTGAACAGAAAAACCCGGCTTTCGCCGGGTTTTTCCATTGAACACGCATCACCACCAACAGATGGCGGGCGCTTACTTCTTCTTGGGCATGTACAGATCGGTGATCGTGCCGTCGTAGATTTCCGCGGCCATCGCCACCGATTCGCTCAGCGTCGGATGCGCGTGGATGGTGTGGCCGATGTCTTCGGCCTCCGCACCCATCTCGATCGCCAGACCGATTTCGGCCAGCAGGTCACCGGCGTGCACACCGACGATCGCGCCGCCGATGATGCGGTGGGTCTCTTCGTCGAAGATCAGCTTGGTGAAGCCTTCGGTACGGCCGATGCCGATCGCGCGGCCGCTGGCGGCCCACGGGAACTTGGCCACGCCGACCTTCAACCCCTTGGCCTTCGCCTCGGTCTCGGTCACGCCGACCCACGCGATTTCCGGATTGGTGTAGGCCACCGACGGAATCACCCGCGCCACCCACTCCTTCTTCTCGCCTGCGGCCACTTCCGCCGCCAGTTTGCCTTCGTGCGTGGCCTTGTGGGCCAGCATCGGGTTGCCCACGATGTCGCCGATGGCGAAGATGTGCGGCACGTTGGTGCGCATCTGACGGTCGGCGGGAATGAAACCGCGCTCGGTCACCTGCACGCCGGCCTTCTCGGCATCGATCTTCTTTCCGTTCGGGGAGCGGCCCACCGCCACCAGCACGCGGTCGAAGGTGGTGGCCTCCAGGCCCGGCTTTTCGCCTTCCACGGCGGCCTCGAAGGACACGGTGATGCCGGCCTTGTCCGCCTTGACGTCGGTCGCCTTGGTCTTCAGGTGCACCATGATGCCCTGCTTCTTCAGGCGGTCGGCCAGCGGCTTGACCAGGTCCTTGTCGGCGCCCGGCATCAGCTGGTCCATGAACTCGACCACGGTCACTTCGCTGCCCAGCGCACCGTATACGGTGGCCATTTCCAGGCCGATGATGCCGCCACCGACCACCAGCAGCTTGCCCGGCACCTCGGCCAGTTCCAGCGCATCGGTGGAGTCCATGACGCGCTTGTCGTCCCACGGGAAGTTCGGCAGCTTCACTGCCTGCGAGCCGGCGGCGATGATGCACTGCTCGAAGCGCAGCAGCTGGGTCTTGCCGTCGTCGCCGACGATCTCCAGCTCATTGGCCGACACGAACTTCGCCAGGCCCTGCACCGTGCGCACCTTGCGCTGCTTGGCCATGCCGGCCAGGCCCTTGGTCAGCTGCGTGACCACTTTTTCCTTGTAGCCGCGCAGCTTGTCCAGGGTGATGGTCGGCTTGCCGAATTCAACGCCGAAATCACCGGCATGGGCGACTTCATCGATCACTGCGGCGGCATGCAGCAGCGCCTTGGAGGGAATGCAGCCCACGTTGAGGCAGACGCCACCGAGGCTGGCGTAACGCTCGACCAGCACGGTGTCCACACCTAGGTCGGCCGAACGGAAGGCTGCGGTGTAACCGCCCGGGCCTGCGCCCAGCACCACCATCCTGCACTCGATGTCGGCCGGCTTGCCCGAGGACAGCGCCGGCTGCGGCGCGGCCGGTTCGGCCGGGGCGCGGTGCGAGGGGGTCACCGGCGGCTTGCTGGCCGGTGCAGCCGGGGCGGGTGCCGCAGCGGCAGCCGGGGCAGCCGCGCCTTCGGCCTCCAGCACGACCACCACGTCGCCTTCGGACAGCGAGTCACCCAGCTTGACCTTGATTTCCTTGACCACGCCAGCGGCCGAGGACGGCACTTCCAGCGTGGCCTTGTCCGATTCCAGCGTGACCAGGCCCTGGTCCTTCTTCACTGTGTCGCCCACCGCGACCAGCAGTTCGATTACCGGCACATCGCTGTAATCGCCGATGTCGGGAACCTTGATTTCAATAGCGGCCATTCGTGTTCTCCTGGTGCTCAGCCGGCGTTGCCGCCGAGCAGTTGCTGCAGTTCGTCGAGCGACTCGTCCAGATCCTGCCAGCGACGGTCGAGCTTCTTTTCCTTGGTGTCGCTGGCTTCGATCAGCAGCGCCACCTGTTTCATGATCACTTTGCCGGCGCCGCACTCCGGCCGCGTGCCGCTGTAACGTTCGCCATCGACCATGAAGGACAGCACTTCGCCATCCAGCACGGGCGCCTTGCGGTCGGCGGGGACGCCGGCGTCGAGCGCGGCCTTCCAGCTGCGCATCAGGCGCTGCGCCAGCGCCGCCGGGATCCGCACCTGGTACTGGTCCGGCTCCTGGTCCACGCGCAGCTCCAGGCCCCCCTGGCGCGCACTGTTGTTCCAGTTGTACACGCGCTTGTCGGCGCGGCTGAAGCGCAGGGTCCATTCCTGCTCATCGGTGCCGGGCAGCAGCGCCACGCCAGTCTCGACACCGCTCTTGGGCAGGGTCACCAGCGACAGCGCGGGCTGCGCCTTGCCATCGAACAGGGTTTCCACCGCCTGGCCGTAGTTGCCTACGGCCGGCGGCCAGCCACGACCGAGGTCGATGCTGCAGCCGGCAGCGCCTGCCTGTGCCGCCGGCAGGAGCGCCAGCAGCGCCATCGCATGGAGCCGGACTCTGCCCGGCTGCGATGCCAGGCCTTGCCTCACAGCAGCACGCGCCGCATGTCGGCCAGCACCTGCGACAGGTAGGTGGTGAAGCGTGCCGCCAGCGCACCGTCGATGACGCGGTGGTCATAGCTCAGCGACAGCGGCAGCATCAGCTTCGGCGCGAATTCCTTGCCGTTCCAGACCGGCTGGATCGACGACTTGGACACGCCCAGGATGGCCACTTCCGGCGCATTGACGATCGGGGTGAACGCCGTGCCGCCGATACCGCCCAGCGAGCTGATCGAGAAGCAGCCACCGCTCATGTCGGCCGGGCCCAGCTTGCCGTCGCGAGCCTTCTTGGCCAGTTCGCCGGATTCCTGCGCGATCTGCACCACACCCTTCTTGTCCACATCGCGGATCACCGGCACCACCAACCCGCTCGGGGTGTCGGCGGCGAAACCGATGTTGAAGTACTTCTTCAGGGTCAGATTCTCGCCGCTGGCATCCAGCGAGGCGTTGAACTCGGGGAACTTCTTCAGTGCCGCGGCGCTGGCCTTGACCAGGAAGGCGAGCATGGTCAGCTTGATGCCGGCCTTCTCGTTTTCCTTGTTCAGCGCCACGCGCAGGGCTTCCAGCTCGGTGATGTCGGCCTGCTCGAACTGGGTGACGTGCGGAATCATCGCCCAGTTGCGCGCCAGGTTGGCGCCGGAAATCTTCTTGATGCGCGACAGCGGCTGGACCTCGACCTCACCAAACTTGGCAAAGTCGACCTTCGGCCAGGGCAGCAGGTTCAGCCCGCCGCCGGCGGCAACGGTGCCGCCGGCCGCCGGCACGCCGCCGGTCAGCGCGGACTTGACGAACTTCTGCACGTCGCCCTTGGTGATGCGGCCACCCTTCTCGGTACCGGTCAGCTGGTTCAGATCGACGCCCAGCTCACGGGCGAACACGCGCACTGCCGGGGAGGCGTACGGGACCTTCTGCGGCAGCACGCTGTCGGCGCTGAACTGCACCGGCGGGCTGCTCGGGGCGCCGGCCGACGGCGCGGCGGCGGCCGGGGCGGGCTGGGTCGGCTTGGACGCGGCCTGCTCGATCTCGCGCGCGGCCAGCTTGTCCGGCTGCGCCGGGGCGGCGACCGGCTCGACCTTGGTCGCGGTCTCGGCAGCGGCCGGTGCGGCAGCAGCAGCGGCCGGCTTGGCCTCGGCCTCGCCTTCGGCCACTTCGATCAGGGCCACGACCTTGCCCTCGGAGAGGTTGTCGCCGACCTTGACCTTGATTTCCTTGACCACGCCAGCCACCGAGGACGGCACTTCCATCGTGGCCTTGTCCGACTCCAGCGTCACCAGACCCTGGTCCTTCTTGACGGTATCACCAACGGCGACAAGCACCTCGATTACCGGGATATCGCTGTAGTCACCGATATCGGGGACAAGTGCTTCCTTGATTTCGGCCATGGGGATAACTCCGGCAATCTGGTGTAGGGAATCCTCTATTGTGGGGGCAGGAGGCGCTAGCGCCAACCTGCTTGTGCCAATTTCAATGCCCCTGTCCCGGGACAGGCTGTTTCAGCGCGCGTTACATGCACGGCCGCCGCCCGTGGCCGCGTGACCAGTCGGTGCCGTATTGTCCGCCTTGTCCCCCGCGTCCCTGCCGGCAGAGGCCGCCCTCAACCGGTCAACGCCGCGGCCAACGGCGCCCACGCCACCTGCAGGCGCGGCAGCGGCCAGGCCGCGTTGGCCGGGCTGGTCGACGGCAGCGACCACACCGGCAATGCCTGCGCCCGCGCCGACAGCGACGGGGCGATATGCCGCAGGAACGCACGGTGCGCCGTGCCACCGTTGCAGCAGATCGCGCGCAGGGCCGGCAGCGTGTCAATCAGGGCCGGCAGTGCATTGGCCACTTCACTGCCGCGCACGATCGACGCATCCAGGCTGCCGGCGCGCTCGCAGCGGCCGATCACGTCCCACACGCCCACGCCTGCGGCCAGCAGCGCCTCCATGCGCGCGGCGTAGGGCAGCATCGCATCGACATCGCACAACGCCGCCATCAGCGGCCAGAACCGGTTGCGCGGATGAGCGTAGTACTGCGCCGCCTGCAACGAGGCGATGCCGGGCATGGAACCGAGCACCAGCACGCGCGCATGCGCATCGACCTGCGCAGGAAGCCCTTGGCACTGCATGGTGTTCATCACTCCACGTCCAACTGCATGAATGTCCAGCGTCGCATGATCACCCGTCTGCGCAGCGGTTCCGCGCTGTTCGCTGAACGGAACAAACCAATTTTTAACGCGCGTCGGATGCGATTCATGTTTCGGGGACTACGTTTGGCCCACCCCGGAACAAGGGGTCCAGAACAAAAAAACACCGAGGAGATTCCCCCATGCGCTCCATCCGCACCCTGACCCTGGCAACCCTGACCGCGCTGGCCTTCGCACCGGCCGCATTCGCGCAGGACACCACCACCACCACTGACACCGCTTCGGGCAAGCATTTTGCCGTGGTCGGCGGCGTCTCGCTGCTGCAGCCGAAGAACGACCCGCTCGACGGCGTGCGCAAGGTGGATGGCGGCCCGGCCCCCACGCTGAGCTTCAGCTACTACATCAACGACAACTGGGCCGTGGAACTGTGGGGCGCCGCCGACAAGTTCGACCACCGCGTGCGCGGTACCGATGGCGCGCGTCTGGGCACCGTCGAGCAGCAGCCGATCGCGCTGAGCGGCCAGTATCACTTCGGCCAGGCCGACAACGTGTTCCGTCCGTTCGTGGGCGTGGGCTACTACGAGTCCAATTTCAGCAATGAGAAGCTGGCCAGCGATGTCGGCCACATCGGCCTGGAAACCGCCAAGGGCGCCATCGGCACCGTCGGCGTGGACATGAACATCAACAGCACCTGGTTTGCCCGCGCCGATGCCCGCTACATGCATTCGCGTCCGGAACTGACCGTCAACGGCAACGGCACCGGCGACAAGGCCAAGCTGGACCCGTGGACCGTGGGCTTCGGCATCGGCGCCCGCTTCTAAGCGCCACCCCGCATCCAGGTACGTTCGCGACGGGCCCCTCAACGGGGCCCGTTGTCGTTTCCGGACCGTGCACTTTCATCGGGTCTTGTCCGCGCGTGATCGACACTGCCGGCACGGACCCATCCGGGTCCACCCCGGGGAAGCGATGAGCGATACCTTCGACGTACTGGTGGTGGGCGGCGGCATCAACGGCGCCGGTATCGCCCGCGATGCCGCCGGGCGCGGGCTGTCGGTCTGCCTGTGCGAGCAGGACGATCTCGCCGCGCATACCTCCAGCGCCAGTACCAAGCTCGTCCACGGCGGCCTGCGCTACCTGCGCAACGGCGAGTTCGCCCTGGTGCGCAAGGCGCTCAACGAACGCGAAACCGTCCGCCGGCTGGCGCCGCATCTGGTCCGCCCCACCACGTTCGTGCTGCCGCATGCCTCGCTGCTGCGACCGGCCTGGGTGCTGCGCGCCGGCTTGTGGCTCTACGACCACCTTGGCCAGGCCAACGCCCATTTCCCGACGTCGCGACGCCTGCGGCTGGCCACCGATCCGGCCGGCGCAGCGCTGCAGCCGCAGTACCGTACCGGTTTCAGCTACGCCGATGCGCGCGTGGACGATGCGCGATTGGTGGTCCTCAATGCGGTGGATGCGCACGAACGCGGCGCCCGGATCCGGGTACGCACGCGTTGCGAGCAGCTGATCCGCCACCGCGACCACTGGTGGGCAGTGCTGCGCGACGCCAACGGCGATGTGCAGCGCGTGCGCACGCAGTGCGTGGTCAATGCCGCCGGGCCGTGGGCAGGCCAGCTGCTGGAGCGTGCCGGCCTGGATGCACCGATCGGCCTGCGCCTGGTGCAGGGCAGCCACCTGGTCGTGCCACGCCTGTTCGCGCACGACAGCGCCTATGTGTTCCAGCAACCGGATCAGCGCATCGTGTTCGCCATCCCGTACGAGGACGACTTCACGCTGATCGGCACCACCGACACCGACTACGACGACGACCCCGCCCAAGTGCGTCCACGCGATGACGAACAGGCCTATCTGCTGGCGGCGGTCAACCGTTACCTGCGCGCCCCGGTGCGGGACGCGGACATCGTGTGGCGCTTCAGCGGGGTGCGCCCGCTGCTGGCGGACCATCACCGCGATGCGTCCAAGGTGACCCGCGACTATCGGCTGGACCTGGATACCGGCGGGGCGCCGCTGCTCAGCGTCCTGGGCGGCAAGCTCACCACCTATCGCGCCCTGGCCGAGGAAGCGCTGGACCGGCTCGGCCCCCACCTGCCCCACGCCGGGCCGGCGTGGACCGCACACGGCGCGGTCTTGCCCGGCGGCGATGGCGGTGATGGCGCGGCGGTCGCCGCATGCCTGCAGCAGTCCCATCCGCAGCTGCCGGCGGCCCTGCTGCAGCGTCTGGCCAGCAGTTATGGCACCCGCGCCACACGCCTGCTGGGCGGTGCGCAGTCGCTGGATGCGCTGGGCCACGACCACGGCGGCGGGCTGTATCAGCGCGAGCTGGACTATCTGGTCGCGCACGAGTGGGCGCGGACCGCCGATGATGTGTTGTGGCGACGCACGCACCTCGGGCTCCGCATGCAGCCAGCCCAGTGCGAGGCATTGGCCGCGCACCTGCAGGCCCGCGCGGCGATGGCGTAGGCTGGGCGGGTCGCTGCGACATGCGCAGGGTTGCCAGGGAGTCAGTGATGGACAAGCAGTACGTGCTCGCGATCGACCAGGGCACCACCAGTTCGCGCGCGATCCTGTTCGACCGCGACGGCCGCATGGCCGGGAGCGCCCAACGCGAGTTCACCCAGCTGTTCCCCGAACCGGGCTGGGTGGAGCACGATCCGCGCGAGATACTCACCAGCGTCTACACCACGATCACCGAGCTGTTGAACCGCCAGCAGGTCGAGCCGCGCCACATCGCCGCCATCGGCATCACCAACCAGCGCGAAACCACCGTGGTGTGGGACAAGGCCACCGGGCAACCGATCCACAATGCGGTCGTGTGGCAGTCGCGGCAGAGCCACCCGCTGTGCGAACGACTCAAAGCCGACGGCCATGAGCCGTTGATCCGGCAGCGCACCGGTCTGGTGATCGACGCGTATTTCTCGGCCACCAAGATCCGCTGGATCCTCGACCATGTTCCCGGTGCGCAGGCGCGGGCCGAGCGCGGCGAACTGCTGTTCGGCACCATCGACACCTGGCTGGTCTGGAACCTCAGCGGCGGTCAGGCGCATGTCACTGATCCGAGCAATGCCGCACGCACCCTGCTGTTCGATATCCACGCGCGGCGCTGGGATGATGCACTGCTGGCGCTGTTCAACATTCCACGCGCGATGCTGCCCGAGGTCCGCAGCTCCAGCGAGGTCTACGCGACCACGCGGTCGCAGTTCTTCTTCGATCAGCACATTCCCATTGCCGGCATCGCCGGCGACCAGCAGGCCGCGCTGTTCGGCCAGGCATGCTTCGAGCCGGGCATGGCCAAGAACACCTATGGCACCGGCTGTTTCATGCTGATGAACACCGGCGACAAGGCCGTGGAATCGCACAATGGCCTGCTGACCACGTTGGCCTGGGGCATCGACGGCCGGGTGGAGTACGCCCTGGAAGGCTCGATCTTCGTCGCCGGGTCGGTGGTGCAGTGGCTGCGCGACGGATTGCGCATGTTCGGCAAGTCCAGCGACTGCCAGGCGTATGCAGAGCGCGCCGAGGACAACGGCGGCGTGTACCTGGTGCCGGCCTTTGTCGGGCTGGGCGCGCCGTACTGGCGCAGCGATGTGCGCGGGGCGATGTTCGGGCTGACCCGTGGCACCACCAAGGAACATTTCATCCGCGCGGCGGTGGAGTCGATGGCCTACCAGACCCGCGACGTGCTGGCCGCGATGCAGGCCGATGCCGGCATCGAGCTGAAGGAGCTGCGCGCCGACGGCGGTGCGATCGCCAACGACTTCATGGCGCAGTTCCAGAGCGACCTGCTTGGCGTGCCGGTGCTTCGCCCGCAGGTGGCCGAAACCACCGCGCTGGGCGCGGCCTATCTGGCCGGGCTGGCGACCGGCTTCTGGACCAGCCGCGCGCAGATCGCCGAACAATGGGCCGTGGACCGCCGTTTCCAACCGCAGATGGCGGCGGCGCGCCGCGAGGCGCTGTATGCCGGCTGGCAGCAGGCCGTGGAAGCGACGATGGGCTTCCGGGTCACATCACCGGCGTAATGCCGGCCGCCGGCCGGCATTGCGTCCCCATCGCCATCAGAACGCCGGCAGCACCGCGCCCTTGTATTTCTCGGCGATGAAGGCCTTCACTTCGGGGCTGGTCAGCGCCTTGGCCAACTGCTGCACGCGGGCATCGTCCTTGTTGTCCGGGCGCGCGACCAGGAAGTTCACGTACGGCGAATCCCGGCTCTCGATGGCCAGCGCGTCCTCGGTCGGATTGAGCCCGGCATCCAGCGCGTAATTGGTGTTGATCAGGGCCAGATCGACCTGGTCGAGCACGCGCGGCAGCATCGCCGAATCCAGCTCGCGGAACTTGAGCTGCTTGGGGTTGGCGATGATGTCACGCTGGGTGGCCAGCGCATTGGTCGGGTCCTTGAGGGTGATCAGGCCGGCCTTGTGCAGCAGGATCAGCGCGCGGCTGTTGTTGCTCGGGTCATTGGGAATCACCACGTCCGCACCGGTGGGCACCTCATCGAGCGTCTTGAAGCGGCGCGAGTAGGCGCCGAACGGCTCGATGTGCACGCCGATCACTTTGACCAGATCGGTCTTGCGGTCGCGGTTGTAGGCATCCAGATACGGCTCGGTCTGGAAGTAGTTGACGTCCACCTGCTTCTGCACGAGCTGGTCGTTGGGCTGCACGTAATCGTTGAACACGCGCACGTCCAGTTCCAGCCCTTCCTTGGCCAGGATCGGCTTGACCTGGGCCAGGATCTCGGCATGCGGAACGGCCGTGGCGGCGACCACCAGCTTCTTCGTGTCGTTGCCGGACTTACCGCAGGCGACCAGGGCCAGCGACGCGGCCAGCAGCGGGAGCAACAGGTACTTTTTCATGGGGGGACAATCCGGGGGGGCTGCGACAGCCTTCAACGATACCGCAGGCACCGCCCCCCCGGGTACCGGGGCCACATGACGGTGGGGCATGAGCGGCGGCCGCAGCAGGCGGGTGCGGCGACCGCAGGCGTTGCTACTCGTAGTTGCTCAGCGCCAGCGCCAGCAGCGCCTTGGCCTGTTCGCGCAGCACGGTCGGCTCAATGATCTCGGCATCCGACCCGTAGTGGAGCACGTCCATCAGCAGCTCGCGGGAAACGCTGTACGGCACCTTCAGTTCATAGCGGCCGTCCGGCAGGAACCGGCCCTGCTGCCTGGAATGCCAGTGTTCGTCGGCCACCCAGCGCGCCGCCTTGGCGCTGAACACGATGGTGGCCCAGCCCTTGGGCGCGCCGGAAAAGATGCCGTAGCTCGCGCCGAGCTGTTCGTCCAGCTCGCTGTCGTCCACGTCGCGGGCCACGGTGTCGACCACCCGCGCCTTGTAGATGCGGTCCACCGCAAAACTGCGCAGTCCCTCGCGCCCGTGGTCCCAGGCATCCAGGTACCAGTTGTCGCGATAGTGGGTCATGCGCTGCGGGGAGACGGTGCGCTTGGTGGCCTCGTCAGTGGAGCGGGCACGGTACTCGAACGCCAGCTGCTTGCGCTCCAGCACCGCCGACGCCACCGCACGGAAGCTGGCCTCGTCGAATTTACGGCCGCGGTGCGGAATCACCCGCACCCGGTCCACCGGCCAGGTCGAGACCCCGGCCTGGGCAGCCAGCAGGCCTTCGATGCGTTGCTGCAGCGGCGCAAGCACGGAGGACAACACGCCACCGCCAGTACGCGCCAACAAGTGCTGGGAGGCCAGCAGCGCGTGCAGCTCCTCCGAGCTGAGCCACAGCCCCGGCAGCTCGAAGCGGTCGCTTTCATCGGCCTGGTAGCGGAAGCCGGCCTCGCCGTCGCCCTCCACCGGGGCCATCAGCGCGTCGCGCAGGAAGGCCAGGTCGCGATACACCGTGGCGCGGGAACACGCCAGTTTCTCCTGCAGCGTCGCCACCGTCACCGGGTAGCGGGCGGACTTGAGCAGGCGATGCAGGGCATTGATGCGTTCATATCGGTCCATGAGCCGATTATGTCCGAGTCGCCGTCGTTGTGGCGGCATCGGCGGCATCTTCGGCTATCGTGGTGCCCCCTGCCCGGCCGTCCCCGCCATGTCCTCGCCCCTCGTGCGCCTGTTCCCCGCCGCCCTGCTCGTCATGCTGCTGGGGGCATGCGAGCGCAGCGCCGAGCCGGCCACCCCGGGCCCATCACTGGCCGCGCCGGTGCCGGCCGCCGATCCGGCCGGTGAGGTGCTTGCCGCCAGCCGCCGGTTCGGCCAGCTGCGCAGCTTCCAGGCCCACATGCAGATGCAGGGGCCGCGTCCGCTCGAGGCGCGGATGGACTTCGTCGCACCGGACCGTTACCGGCTGACCACCGGGGAGGGCGCGCAGACCATCATTGGCGACACCTTCTTCCTGCAGCGCGATGGCGAGGTCCGCCAGGTTCCGGTGCCGCCGGGGCTGCTGGCACAGTGGCGCAATCCGCTGCCGCCCGATCTGGCACCGGCGCAACTGCAGGTGGAAGCGCTGGGCAGCGACCGCATCGACGGTCAGGTCGCGCGCAGGTTCCGCGTCCGCCATGCCACCGCGGCGCCGGACGGCATGCTGTACTGGATCAACGCGCAGGGGCTGCCCGTGCGCATCCGTCGGCAGGGACAGACCCAGGGACAGGCCTTCGACATCACGGTGTCGTACGCGCGCTTCGACGATCCGACGCTGCGCGTCGATCTACCCTGAACAGGCGGAAAGGCCGAACGTCTGCTAAAGCCGGGGCACAGGCGCGGATGTCGCGCTGAACGCTTCAAGTATCATCACCGGCCTGTCCCTCCCCCCTGTCCGATCCGGAGAACCGTTGATGTCCCTGCGCGTCTCGTTGCTTGTTCCCCTGCTGCTCTGCGCCCCGGTGGCCTGGGCGGAAGACGTTTCCGAGCTGGCCGCGATGACCTCGCCCTGGAGCGGCAGCGGCGGCGAACTGGGCTTTGCCTCGGCCCGCGGCAACAGCAACACCGAGAGCGCCAACGGTCGCCTGCGCCTGCGTTACACCGATGACGACTGGGTGCACAGCATGGACCTGTTCGGCCTGCGCTCGCGCTCGGAGTACACCGAAACCAACGATGACGGCAGCACCGTGCGCCGCCGCAACACCACCGCGAACCGCTATACCGGCAGCGCCGGCAGCGCGCTGCAGCTGGGCGAACACCGCCAGCTCACCGCCACCGTGCGTTACGAGCGCGACGATTTCGCCACCTACGACCGCCAGAGCTCGTTCGGTCTCGGTTACGGTACCCGGGTGGTGGACAGCGACCGCTTCTACATCGACGCGCAGATCGGCCCCGGTGTGCGCCGCACGCACAATACCGAGGACGATGAGACCCGCACCGGCCTGATCGGCCGCGGCCTGTTCGACGTCAAGTACACGCTGACCCCCAATACCGACCTGGTCAACACGCTGCTGGTCGAATCGGGCTCGTACAACACCTTCGGCCAGAACGATTTCGGCGTGTCGGTCAGCATGAACGAGCACCTGGCGTTGAAAGCCGGCTGGCAGGCCCGTTACAACAGCGACGTCGCCGAAGACAAGCGCAAGACCGACACGTTGACCACCATGAACGTGGTCTACAAGTTCAAGTAAGGGTACGCGCCGTCGCATTCGCGCTGACGCTCCACGGTTCGCTGCGCGAATCGTGGGCCCCTTCCCCCCCGGACCCCCACGGCTTCGCGGCCGCCCCCTGAGTCAGGGGGCTCCACACCGGAGGAGTGGTCGGCCTGCACCTCAGACGGCGAGCAATTCGCCGGCGCCCCCGTCGAGCAGCCCCTGCGCCACTGCTTTTCCCAAGGCATCCGGGTCCGCTCCGGACCCCCGCGCCTCGGCGCGGATCAGGCGGCCGTCGGCCACGCCACCGACCAGCCCCTGCAGGAACAGGTCTTCTCCCTCCCACTGCGCGAAGCCGGCCACCGGCACATGGCAGCTGCCGTGCAGCGCACGGTTCATCGCGCGCTCGGCCTCCACGCAGGCGCGGGTGCGGGCATCATCCAGTGCGGCGAACAGCGCCATCACCTGCGCATCCTCGCCATTGCATTCCACCGTGACCGCGCCCTGCGCCGGGGCCGGCAGCCATGCCGGCGCGGCCAGCCGGGACACGATCCGCTCGCCCAGGCCCAACCGCTCCAGCCCGGCCACGGCCAGCACGATCGCGTCGTAACCGCCGTTGTCGAGCTTGGCCAGCCGGGTATTGACGTTGCCGCGCAGGTCCAGCAGCTCCAGGTCCGGACGCAGCGCGCGCAGCTGCGCCTGGCGGCGCAGCGAGGAGGTCCCCACGCGCGCACCGATCGGCAGCGCATCGAGCGAGGCGTACAGATTGGAAATGAAGCCGTCGGCCGGATCGTGGCGGGTCAGCATCGCCGGCAGCGCGAACGGTGCGTCCAGCTCCATCGGTACGTCCTTGAGCGAATGCACCGCGCAGTCGGCCTCACCGCGCAGCATCGCCAGTTCCAGCTCCTTGAGGAACAGGCCCTTGCCGCCGATGGCGGCCAGCGAGCGGTCGAGCACCTCGTCGCCACGCGTGCTCATCGGCACCAGCACCACGTCCAGGCCAGGATGCGCCTGGCGCAGGCGATCGGCGACATGTTCGCTCTGCCACAGGGCAAGCGGGCTCTTTCGGGTGGCGATGCGCAGGGTCTTCATGCCGCCATTATGTCAAAGCCGGCCACGCGTACCGACCCACGGCCGGTACGCCGCTGCTCCCTCACAGGTGCTTGAGGTCCTGCTTGATGCTGGCCACGCAGCGCCGGCTCACCTCCAGCGGCTGCTTGCCGTGGCGAAGCACGGCCTGCACCTGGCCGGCGCTGTTGCGCCGCAGCTCCATCAGTTCGTGCCGGGCAACCAGGCAGTTGCGGTGGATGCGCACGAACCGCGCGGTGAACTCCTCCTCCAGCGACTTCAGCGACTCCTCGATCAGGTCCTCGCCGCGTGCGTGGTGGACCACCACGTACTTTTCCTCGGCCTGCAGGTAGTGGATGTCGTCGATCGGGATCAGCCGCAGGCTGCCGCGCAGGCGCGCGCACAGCAGGGTGCGTGCCTGCTGGCTGGCGGCAACGGGTTGGCCACCGCGGCCCGCCAGGAAGGTCCGCGCGCGCTCCAGCGCGGCGGCCAGCCGCTCGGGACGCACCGGCTTCATCAGGTAATCAATGGCGGCCGCCTCGAACGCGGACAACGCGTGCGCGTCGTAGGCGGTGCAAAAGACTACCGCCGGACGCGGATCGAAGGTGGCCAGGTGACGGGCGGCCTCCAGCCCGTCCAGGCCCGGCATGGCGATGTCCAGCAGCACCAGGTCCGGTTGCAGATCGGCGCAGGCGTGCAGCGCCTGTTCGCCGTTCTCCGCCTCGGCCACGACCTCGACCCCGGCCTGGTCGGCCAGCAGTGACCGCAGCCGATCGCGGGCCAGCGGTTCGTCGTCGGCGATGACCACTTTCAAGACAGCATCCTCATGGAATCGGGACCGTGATGTCGCAAGCATAGTAGCCGTCGCTCCATCCTCCCGTCATCCGCGCGCCCGGCCCGAAACGCCAGGCCAGGCGGTGCGCGATGCTGCGCTGGGCGTGGCCGGCACCGTGCGCCAGCGGCAGGCTGCGCGCGCTGGGATCGGGAGCCGGGTTGTGCACGCGGATGTGCAGCTGCTGGTCCTTTACGCCCAGCCCGATGACGATCGTGCCCCCCGCCGGCAGCCGCGAGATGCCGTGCAGCACCGCGTTCTCCACCAGAGGCTGCAGCACCAGGCGCGGCATCGGCAGGTCCCACGGCAGCGGTTCCTCGCGCTGCCATTGCACCTGCAGGCGCTCGCCAAGGCGCAGCGATTCAATCGAGAGATAGCGCTCGGCCAGCTCGCATTCCTCGCGCAGGGTGGCATCGCCCTCGCCCGCCCCAAGCGCGGCCCGGAACAGATCGGACAGATCCAGCACCGCGCGTTCGGCCACCGCCGGATCGCGGCGCAGCAGGCCGGCGATGAGGTTCATGCTGTTGAAGAGAAAGTGCGGACGGATCCGCGCCTGCAACGCATCGGCCTGCGCGCGTGCGTTGGCCATCACCTGCGCGCTCCAGCGGTCGCTGACATAGAAATAGCGCAGGGCCAGCGCCACCATCAGCGCGGTGATCGCCGCGCTGCCCAGGGTGAAGCGCCAGAAGCCTACGCCGCTGGCAAAACTGCTTCCGCCCAGCGCGCTGTAAAGCCCATGCACGATGCCGGCGCAGGCACTGGCGATCACCGCAGTCATCGCCACCGCCAGCAGCGTGCCGGGTAACTCGGGAAGCCGCGACAACTGCTGCCGGGCGCTGCACAGGCAGACCGTGGTAGCCAACGCCAGCCACAGGGCAAAGCCACTGGCGCTGAGAAAGTCCGACACCAACCATTGCCGGCTGCCATCCGGCGCCAGGGCCACCACCAGCACCACCAGCTCGGCCAGCCCCAGCATCGCCGCCAGCCGCGGCAGGCGGCACAGGTCGGGCAGCCACGGCAGCTGGCGCGGGTCGCTCATCGGCTCAGGCGGCCTGGAACCGCGCGTCCAGCCAATCGCCCAGCGCCTGCAGCTCGTCGCCACAGACCTGGTGGGCCATCGGATAGGAATGCCATTCCAGCGGGAAGCCCAGCGCGGTGAGCGTCTGTGCGGTATGCGCGGCGATGGGCTGCGGAATGACCGGGTCCTGCGCGCCGTGCGCCATGAACACCGGGGGCCGGATGCCGTCCGGCGCACGCTGCGCGGCGGCCGTCTCCGGATCCGGCAGGTAGGTCGACAGCGCGATCAGGCCGGCCAGCGGGCGGGTCCGGCGCAAGGCGGCGCTGAGGATGATGGCGCCGCCCTGCGAGAAGCCGGCCAACAGGATCCGTTCGGCCGGAATGCCGCGGGCGATTTCGTCCTCGATCAGGCCGTCCAGGGCCAGCACCGAGGCGTCCACGCCGGCGGCGTCGGCACGCGAGCGGAAGTCCATGCTGACGATGTCGTACCAGGCGCGCATCGGCACGCCGTTGTTGATCGTGATCGGCTGCACCGGTGCATGCGGAAACACGAAGCGGATCGCCGGCCAGTGCGGACGCAGCAGTTCGGGGACGATCGGAGCGAAATCATGGCCGTCAGCGCCCAGTCCATGCAGCCACAGCACCGCCCACTGCGGGTCGGTGCCGGTTTCGTTGATGACGGTTTCCAAGCGGTGCTGCATGCGGTGACTCCAGAACAGGGGCGCCGCATTATGCGCACAACTCACTGCGGCGCAGCGTTCTCCAGCGCGGCCCGACGCAGTTGCGCGGCGCGCACCAGCACCGGCGGCGGGGCCAGTTCCTCGGGAATGTCCATCAGGCCCCAGCGGTGCAGCAGGTCGCCGGCGCGGCGCCCGGAGGTCAGGGCCACTACCGGCACGGCCAGCACCATGCCGACCACTACCGGCGCCATCCATGCCGCCAGTGACGGCGACACCGCGTAGGCGAGCGCGCCCATGAACAGCCCGAAGACGCTCAGGCCACCGTAGCCGCGGATCAGCGCCGGCCAGGAGATCCCACCGTCGTCACGCTGCTGTGCATCCCAGCCCGAGTCCTTGCCGGCCAGCACTTCGGCCACGCCACGCGACTGCACGTACATCACCACCGGTGCCATCAGCGCGGCCAGCACGGTTTCCAGCAGCATCGAGATCAGCGCACGGAAGGCACCGCCGCATCCGCGCCGCTCCACCGGGTCCAGCAGCATGGCCAAGTACCCCAGCACCTTGGGCGACAGCAGCACGACCATCGTGAGGGCGAACATGCGCACCACTTTTTCTTCGTCCTGGTGCCGCCAGTACTGGCCGGGCGACAGATGCAGCAGCGCATTGAAATCGATGCCGCCCTGGAACAGCGGGATCGCGATGCCGATCAGCATCAGCATCGCCCACATCGGCGCGGTGAAATAGTGGCCGATGCCGATCATCATGTGCATGCGGCTGACCCAGTGCAGGCCCTTGGAGCCGACCACCTTGGCGTGCTGCAGGTTGCCCTGGCACCAGCGACGGTCGCGCACGAGCATGTCGGTCAGCGTGGGCGGGCCTTCCTCGTAGCTGCCCTTGAGGTAGGGCACCATGTGGGTGGCCCAGCCGCCACGGCGCATCAGCGCGGCCTCGACGAAATCGTGGCTGAGCACGTGCCCGCCGAACGGCTGGCGTCCCGGCAGCGGCGGCAGGCCGGCGTTCTCGGCAAAGGCCTCGGTGCGGATGATCGCGTTGTGGCCCCAGTAGTTGCTTTCCGCACCATGCCACCAGGCCACGCCGCGCCCGATCACCGGCCCGTACACGCGCCCGCCGAACTGCTGCATGCGTGCGAACAGGGTGCGCCCGCCGATCACCGCCGGCAGTGTCTGGATCAGGCCGACGTCCGGATTGTGTTCCATGCCGGCCACCAGGCGCACGATGGTGTCGCCGGTCATCAGGCTGTCGGCATCCAGGATCAGCATCTGCGGGTAGCCGCCACCGAAGCGGCGCACCCAGTCGGCGATGTTGCCGGCCTTGCGTCCGCTGTTGTCGCCGCGGCGACGGTAGAACAGCCGGTCGTGCCCCTGCACGGCATCGCGCAGTGCTTCAAACGCCTGTTCTTCGGCCGCACCGATGTCGTCGCGGCGGGTGTCGCTGAGCACGTAGAAATCGAACTGCGCCAGTTGCCCGGTCGCGGCAACCGACTCGTAGATCGCCTGCAGGCCAGCCAGCAGGCGGCGCGGATCTTCGTTGTAGGTGGGCATCAGCAGCGCGGTGCGGGTATGCACCTGCGGCAGCGGCTCATCCGGATCGATGCCCAGCTTGTAGCCGCGATCGAACACGGCGGTCAGAAAGCCGGCGACGGCCCCGGCAAAGGACAGCGCGATCCAGGCGAACAGGGCCACGAACAGGCACAGCAGGCAGGCCTCCAGCACGCTGACGCCGTTCACCGCGAGCACCTTCCACATCATGGTGGTGGCGGCGATGGTCATCGCTGCGGTGCCGCCGAGGATGTAGAAGCGGCGCAGCGCCATCAACCGCGGCGCGGTACGCTGGCGCGGCACCTGCAGGCGCCCTTCGCGGAACGACTGTTCGGGCATGGCCATCGGCGTTTCGACCGGCAGCACTGCCCGCCCGGCGTCCACAACGGCGTTGAGGGTCTGCGTGGTCATGCGCGGCGTCCCGTGGTGGGGCGTGCCAAGCCGGGCGAACCCGGTACCAGGTGGATCATCCCGATCCCGGCGCGCCCAGCGGCACGATTGCGTCCTGCCTGCGTGGACCGGCAACCGGTACGCAGCTGATGTCTGTCACTACCGGAACCCACGAACTCTCCAACAGGCTTGAGGCGAAAAATGCGGCTCAGTCTATGGGGCCAAATGTAAGCCGGGTGCGAAGGCCAATCCCCGTGATTTCTCCCCATTCAGCCAACCGGCCCCGACACCGGGGTGGCTGATCGCGACATGAGGTCGCAGCCCTTGTGCCACGGGGTTTTCCCCATTCATCTTGTAAACGGGCGTCATTCGCATCACCCGAACGGTCGATGACCATCGCAGCGCCATCCACCGGGGCCGGGTCGTTCCGTGCGCAGCCCGCGCGCGCCTCGTCTGCCCCGGCCAAGCGCGGGACCGGGCGCCGTGGCATGTCCAAGCGCTTCCTGACGGCCACGCCCGACGTGCGCTGTCCCGATCGGGCAGCGCGTGGGCAGCGGGGGGTATCAGCGCAGCTCGGGCTCGGGCGTGACCAGCGCGGCAGCGGCGATCGCCAGCGCGCGCGAGGCGGCCTGGGTCAACTGCTGCTGGGCCAGCAACTGCTGGGCCTGGGTCGCGACCGGGCACGGTGCGATCGGGCGATTGGCGGGGCCCGCGCCGTGGCGCGAGGAAGTACTCGACATGGTCTCCGTGTCCTGTGTCCTGCGGTCGTTCCCAACGGCATCCGCCGTGGGGAGTGCGCACCCTATCCGAAAATTCACCGCAATGTGTGACGGCCCGGTCGCGCCGGTTTTTCGACACGTCCGCGTCGATACACTGGCGTACTGGCATATACGAAAGCTATGATGAAATCGTTTACAACCTAGAAAATGGATATGGACTCCTTCAACACCTCGCAGTACAGCCCCAAGTGGCAGTTCCGTTTCAACTTCTTCGAGAAGCATGGCGCGCCCAACGCCCCGGGCTTCAAGGAAGCCCTGCAGAAGCTGCCGTTCGGCGAAAAAGTGAAGGTCAACTTCAACTTCTTCGCCCTGTTCTTCACCTGGATCTACCTGTTCATCCTCGGCCTGTGGCGCAAGGCGATCGTGGTCCTCGCCGTGACCGTGGCGCTGTATGTGGTGGCGATGATCCTGCCGGGCTTCATCGGCCGTACGTTGCTGGTGGTGTGGTCGCTGCTGGTCGCGATCACGACCAACTACGCGTATTACCTGGATCGCGTGAAGGGCAACACCAGCTGGAACCCCTTTGAAGGTCTGCGCTGGTAATCGGCGCCCTGCACTGCCCTTCGGGCCCGGTCATCGATCGGGCTTTTTTTTGCGGTTCACCTCCCGCATCGCGGCCCGACGCGCGCCGAACAGGATGCGGCTTTCCGGCACGCCGGGTCTGCAGGCGATCAGCGCGGCGGTCGGGTGACATCGCCGTCGGCCGAATCGGCCACGGACACGGCCGGCACCACCTGGCCGTCTTCCTTGGTGAAATCGGTGCGCAGCGGCGGCAACAGCGCCAGGACCGCTTCGGATGGCCGCGCCAGGCAGACACCACGCTCCGTCTCGACGAAGGGACGGTTGATCAGGATCGGGTGCGCCAGCATCGCATCGAGCAGGTGGTCGTCATCCAGCCGCAGGTCATCCAGACCCAGCGCGGCGTAGGGCGGCACGTTCTGCCGCAGCGCCTGGCGCACCTCCAGGCCCGCGCGCCGGATCAGCGAGACCAGCCGCTCGCGCGTCGGCGGCGTCACCAGGTACTCGATCACCTCCGGCTCGATGCCGACATGGCGGATCAAGGCAAGAACGTTGCGCGAGGTGGCGCACGCAGGGTTGTGGAGAATTGTTGCCTTCATGGCGCGCTCCCGGCCGTCGGCGATGGTGCTGCAACGGCACCGGCGGCCACCGCCAGCGCGTGCATCGCCGCGACGTCCTTGCGTTCGCTGTAACGGCTGGTGAGGTAGTCGGTGCGCCCCCGCACGAGCAGTGTGAACTTGACCAGCTCCTCCACCACATCGACCACGCGGTCGTAGTACGGCGAGGCACGCATCCGGCCCGCGTCGTCGAATTCCTGCCAGACCTTGGGCACCGACGACTGGTTCGGGATGGTGACCATGCGCATCCAGCGGCCCAGCACGCGCAGCGCGTTGACCACATTGAACGACTGCGAGCCGCCACAGACCTGCATGACCGCCAGCGTGCGACCCTGCGTCGGGCGCACGCTGCCCTCGGACAGCGGCAGCCAGTCGATCTGGTTCTTGAACACCGCGCTCATGCTGCCGTGGCGCTCCGGGCTGATCCAGACCTGCCCTTCGGACCACTGTGACCAGGCACGCAGCTGCTGCACCTGCGGATGGTCGGCCCCGACGGCATCGCACATCGGCAGCGCGTGCGGATCGAAGACCCGTACCTCGGCGCCGAAGTGCTGCAGCAGGTGCTCTACTTCGCGTGCGAGCAGCCGGCTGTAGGACTGTGGGCGCAGCGATCCGTACAGAATCAGGATCCGCGGCGGGTGGTCGCCGCCCTCCTGGCGCAATGCGTCCAGATCGGGCGACGGGGCCGCCGCCGGGGTCAGGTGGGGAAGGCGGGACATGAGGGCGTTGCTCCGGCGCTATTGTTCCACTATTCTAGAAACATGGAACACAAAACCGCAACCACCGCCCTCGCCGCGCTGGGCCACGCCACCCGCCTGAGCGTATTCCGCCTGCTGGTCCAGGCGGGCCACAGCGGCCGCCTCGCCGGCGAGATCGCCGCTGAACTGTCGTTGCCCGGGGCCACCCTCTCCTTCCACCTCAAGGAACTGGCGGCTGCCGGGCTGGTGACGGCCGAAGCGCGGGGCCGCAGCATCTGCTACCGCGCCGAGTTCGACGCGATGAACGGACTGATCGGCTACCTGACCGAGAACTGCTGCGCCGGCGACGCCGCCTGCGGACCGGATGCCCGCTGCATGCCGACGCCATGACGTCTCCCGCCGCCCCCCGCCTGTCCTTCCTGGACCGTTGGCTGACGCTGTGGATCTTCGCGGCGATGGCGCTCGGCATTGCCTTGGGCGCCTGGTTCGAGGGCCTGCCCGCCGCCCTGGATGCCCTCAGTATCGGCAGCACCAACATCCCCATCGCGATCGGCCTGATCCTGATGATGTATCCCCCGCTGGCGAAAGTGCGCATGGATACCCTGCCCACCGTGTTTGCCGACAAGCGCGTGCTGCTGCTGTCGCTGGTGCAGAACTGGGTGGTCGGGCCGGTGCTGATGTTCGCGCTGGCCGCCCTGCTGCTGCGCGACCATCCCGATTACATGACCGGCCTGATCCTGATCGGGCTGGCGCGCTGTATCGCAATGGTGCTGGTCTGGAATCAGCTCGCGCGTGGCGACAACCGGTATGTCGCCGGCCTGGTCGCGTTCAATTCGCTGTTCCAGATCGCGTTCTTCAGCCTGTACGCCTGGCTGTTCCTGTCGGTGCTGCCACCGCTGTTCGGCCTGGAGCGCAGCGTGATCGACGTCAGTCCCTGGACCATCGCCAGCGCCGTGCTGGTGTATCTGGGCATTCCGTTTGCAGCCGCATGGCTGGGGCGGGTGCTGCTGACCCGCATGCGCGGTGCGGACTGGTACGAAACGCGCTTCCTGCCCGCAATCAGCCCGCTGACGCTGGCCGCGCTGTTGTTCACCATCGTGCTGATGTTCAGCCTCAAAGGCAGTGATGTGCTGCGCCTGCCCCTGGATGCGATCCGCATCGCGCTCCCCCTGACGCTCTACTTCCTGCTGCAGTTCCTGATCAGCTTCTTCATGGGCCGGTGGATCGCCAAGGACTACCCACGCACCACGGCCATCGCCTTCACCGCCACCGGCAACAACTTCGAACTGGCGATCGCGGTGGCCATCGCCTCGTTCGGCCTGGCCTCGCCGGTGGCGTTCGCGGCGGTGATCGGGCCGCTGGTGGAGGTACCGGTGCTGATCCTGCTGGTCCACCTGGCGCTGTGGCTGGGGCGCCGTGGATTCGCCCCTGCCGGCAGCCGCGTCGACAGCGCGGCATGAACGGGACGACCGGACCGGGCCGGCAACCGCTGCCGCAGCTCAGGCCAGCGTCAGGCTGCCGTGCCACAGCCCCCATACCCCGCACAGCGCCACGCCCAGCACGCCCCCGGCGATCCCCCACTCCACCGGAGTGAACACCGGCTGCCCGTGCTGCCGCTTGGCCAAAGCGAACATGAGCATGCCCGGTGCGTACAGCAGCGCCGACAGCATCACCTGCGCCACGCCGCCGGCATACACCAGCCACACCGCATACACGGTGGCCAGCAACGCCACGAACAGGTCGCGCCGGCGCGGCGCGGCGGGGTCGGTGTAGCCTTCGCCACGCCACGCGATCAGCAGCCCGTAACCGGCCGAGAACAGGTACGGCACCAGCGCCATCGAGGCGCCCAGCAACACCAGACTGGTGTAAGTGCCGGCATTGAACAGGGTGATCACCAGGAACAGCTGGATCAATCCGTTGGTGAGCCACAGCGCGTTGGCGGGCACGTCGTTGGCGTTCTGGCGGGCCAGGAAAGCGGGCATCGTGCCGTCCCCGGCCGCGGCGTACAGCACTTCGGCACACAGCAGCACCCAGGCCAGCAGCGCGCCCAGCACCGACACGATCATGCCGATGATGATCAGGGTGGCTCCCCACGGGCCAACAATGGCCTCCAGCACGAACGCCATCGAGGGGTTGTGCAGGTGCGCCAGCTTCTCGTGGCCGAGCACGCCCATCGACAGCAGATTCACCAGCATCAGCAACGCCAGCACGCACAGGAAGCCGATCACGGTGGCGCGCCCCACGTCGGCGCGCTTTCCTGCACGCCGCGAGTAGATACTGGCGCCCTCGATGCCGATGAACACCCAGACGGTGATCAGCATCATCCCGCGCAGCTGCTCGCCCAGGCTGCCCAGCGTGGCGGTACCCCAGAAATCGCCAGTGAAGATGTCGGCCCTGAAACCGATCGCGGCGATGATCAGAAACACCACGATCGGCACGATCTTGGCCACCGTCACCACCGCGTTGACCAGCGCCGCCTCGCGGATGCCGCGCAGGATCATCGCGTGCATCGACCACAGCAGCACCGATGCACATGCCACCGCCTGCCAGGTGTTGCCTTCGCCGAAGGCAGGCACAAAGTAGCCCAGGCCGCTGAAGATCAGCACGAAGTAGCTGACATTGCCCAGCAGCGAGCAGACCCAGTAGCCCCAGGCCGATGAGAACCCGATGTAGTCGCCGAATCCAGCCTTGGCGTAGGCGTAGATGCCGGTGTCCAACCCGGGCTTGCGGTTGGCCAGGTTCTGGAACACGAACGCCAGCATCAGCATGCCCAGCCCGCTGATCGCCCAGCCGATCAACGCGGCCCCGGGGCCGGCGCTGCGCGCGATGTTCTGCGGCAGCGAGAAGATGCCGGCCCCGATCATCGAGCCGACCACCAATGCGGTCAGTGCGGAAAGACCGAGGCGGTCGGAGGACGCTGTCATGACGGTGCCTGCGCGGTCAGGGGAACGCCCGCAAGTCTAGGACCGCCCGATGATTCCAGGGTGAAGCGCGCCGGTGCCGGCATGCATCGACGCGCATGCCGGACGCCTGGCTCACACCGTTGCCGGTGCGCGTCCGCCCGCACGCTGCACCGGTGCGGCCGGCGCCTGCAGGCGGAAGATCGACACTGCGGTGCCCAGCTGCTGTGCCTGCTCTTCCATCGCACGTGCCGCTGCCGTCGCTTCTTCGACCAGCGCTGCGTTCTGCTGCGTGGTTTCGTCCATCTGGGTGATGGTCTGGTTGACCTGCTCGATGCCGGCCGACTGTTCCTTCGAGGCCGCCGAGATCTCGGCCATGATGTCGTTGACCCGGCGCACGCCGCTGACGATGTCCTCCATCGTTCGGCCGGCGGTCTGCACCAGCGCCGAGCCCTGGCTGACCTGCTCGACCGAATCGTCGATCAGCGTCTTGATCTCCTTGGCCGCGCCGGCCGAGCGCTGCGCCAAGGCGCGCACTTCAGAGGCGACCACCGCGAAACCACGGCCCTGCTCACCCGCGCGCGCCGCTTCCACCGCTGCGTTCAGGGCCAGGATGTTGGTCTGGAACGCGATCCCGTCGATGACCGTGATGATCTCGGCGATGCGCTTGGACGACGCTTCGATACCGGCCATCGTCGTCACCACCTGGCCCACCACCAGGCCACCCTGCGACGCTACCTCGGCAGCGCCGGCGGCCAGCTGGTTGGCCTGCACCGCATGGTCGGCATTCTGACGCACGGTGGAGGTCAGCTCTTCCATCGATGCCGCGGTTTCCTCCAGACTGGCGGCCTGCTGCTCGGTGCGGCGCGACAGATCGCTGTTGCCCGAGGCGATCTCGCCGGCGGCCAGGTTGATGCTGTCGGTGGCCTGCTGGATACGGCCGACGATGTCGGTGAGCTGGCTCACGGTGGTATCGGCATCGTCGCGCATGCGGGCGAACACGCCGTGGAACTCACCGTGCATGCGCGCGGTCAGGTCGCCCGCCGCGATCGCCTGCAGCAGGTCGGAAATCTGCTGCAGGTTGTCGTCGCTCACCTGCATCATGGTGTTGAGGTTCTCCACCATCAGGCGGAAGTCGTGGTCGAACCGCACCACGTCGCCGCGCTGGCTGAAGTCGCCGATGGCCGCCGCGCCGGCCAGATCCTGGATCTGGGTGTTGATCGCGCGCAGGTTGCCCTTGGTGGTATCCATCGCCGCGGTGAACGCGGCCTGCTCACCGGGCAGGCGGTCCATGTCCGGGGTGAGGTCGCCGACCGCATAGCGCTGCATCACCTCGACCAGGCGCCGGGTCACGCCGATGTTGGCACCCACCAGGTGGTTGGTGTCGTGCACCATGCGGCCGTACGCGCCGGGGAACCCCTCGGCATCCATGCGGTAGCTCAGCTCGCCGGCTTCGTGGCGCCGTGCCATCTCGGCCTGGGCGGTCATCACCGCCTGCAGCTGGTCGCGCATGCGCTGCATCGACTGCAGCAGGCGGCCCACTTCGTCATCGCGCACCGCCGGCAACGGCGTATCCAGGCGACCGTCGGCGACCTCGGCCGACAGCCGCACCGCATCGGCCAGCGGACGGATCGCCTGGCGGCGCAGCAGCACATAGACGCTGCCGCTGAGCACCAGCGCCGCGCCCAGGCCCACGGCCAGGATGATCCAGAGCAGCGCGCGGGCCTGCGCGGTGATCAGGTCGTGCGGCACGATCACGCCGAGCGCGAAGCGCTCCTGGCTGCCGCCGATGCGCAGCGGCACGTACGCCTTGACGTTGCCGGCGGCGTCTTGGTGGAAATCCTCGTACGGCTTGTCCGCCGCGATCTGCGCCAGCAGGCGGCGGGTCGCCGCGTCCTCGCGGCGCGTGCCGATCTCCTTGGCGTCGGCGGCGGCCAGCACGATGCCGGCCGGCGAAATCAGCTCCACATGGCCCTCGCCCATCGGACGCAGCGCGGCCAGGCGCTCCTGCAGTGCGGCCAGGCCGAAGTCCACGGTCACCGCACCGAGGAAGGTGCCGTTGTCCAGCACCGGCGTGGACAGCGTGGTCATCAGCACCGGCTTGCCGCCGATCTCATAGCGGTACGGCTCGGCCACGGTGGGGCGCTTGAGCTCGCGCGGGCGCAGGTACCAGTCGCCGTCGCCAGGCACGTCGTAGCCCTTGAGCACGTCCTGCACCGGGTTGCCGTCCTGCCAGGCCCAGTAGCTCATGAAGCGGCCGGTGGCATCGTGGGCCTCGGCATCGACGAAATCGGCATCCTTGCCGTCGAACGCCTGCGGTTCCCACAGCGTGCCCAGGCCCACCCACTCCGGGTGCGAGCGCAGCTGCTGCTGCAGGATCTGTGCGGCGGTGCCGCGCGACAGCGTGCCGGCGGCATGCTGCACCACCAGGCTGTCGGCCAGTGCCTGGCTGGTGGCGAACGCAGCGGACAGGTCGGTATTGACCCGGCGCGCCTCGGCCTCGGCCTGGCTCTGCATGGTCCGCCGCGAGGACTCCACCAGCGCCTGGCTGGCTTCGCGGTAGCTGATGGCCGCGGTGACGCCGAAGCAGAGCATGGCAATCAGTGCGGTACCGAGCATCAGCCGGTTGGCGATGCTGCCGGGGCGCTTGGAAGCGGTCGAGCGGGACGCAGGCATGGGGGCGGTTCCGGAAATAGGGTACAGGGTCAGCGGACGCCATCGAGCGCCACTACGGCATCGCGCAGTCCATTGCGGTCCAGCCCGGGACGGTGACACTCACGCACCGGGCATTGAGCTGGATAACGGCCTTGCCGCGCCGATGTTTAGCCGCGTTTCCTGACCGGGTTCAGTGTCCGCCCGGTGGCAGCCCATCCACGCCCGGTGTCCGCGCCAGGCGCTCGACCAGGGTCTGGCTGGCCGCATTGAGCCCGCGGACCTCGACCTGCGCGCCATGCGCACGCAGCCTGGCCACCACCCGTTCCAGCGCAGCCACCGCGCTGAGGTCCCAGAAGTGCGCGTTCGACAGGTCGATCACCACGCGCGCGGGAACATGCTGCAGATCAAAGCTGGCAGCGAACTGCCCGGCCGACGCGAAGAACACCTGCCCGGCGACGGTGTAGGTGCAGCTGCCATCGGCCTGCGCGACGGCGTGGACATCGAGCATGCGCCCCACCTTGCGGGCGAAGAACAGCGCCGACAGCAGCACCCCGGTCAACACGCCCTTGGCCAGGTCGTGGGTGATCACGGTGACCACCACGGTGGCCACCATCACCAGCGACGAGCTCTTCGGGTGCAGCCGCAGTTCCTGGAACGAGCGCCAATGGAAGGTGCCGATGCTGACCATGATCATCACCGCCACCAGCGCGGCCATCGGAATCTGCCGCACCCAGTGGGCGCCATAGACCACCAGCAGCAGCAACAGCACACCGGCGACCAGGCACGACAGCCGCCCGCGCCCGCCCGAGGACACGTTGATCACCGACTGCCCGATCATCGCGCAGCCGCCCATGCCGCCGAACAGCCCGGCGGTGATGTTGGCCAGGCCCTGTCCGGCGCATTCGCGGTTGCGCTGGCTGGGGGTGTCGGTCATGTCCTCGACGATCTGCGCGGTCATCATCGACTCCAGCAGACCCACGACCGCCAGCGTCGCCGACACCGGCAGCAGCAGGCGCAGCGTGTCCCAGGTCAACGGGACATCCGGGAACAGGAACGTCGGCAGGCTGTCCGGCAGTGCGCCCATGTCGCCGACCGTGCGCACCTCCCAGCCAAATCCGATCGACAGCGCGGTCAGCACCACGATCGCCACCAGCGGCGACGGCACCGCACGGGTCAGCCGCGGCAGCAGGTAGATGATCGCCAGCCCGGCCGCGCACACCGCCCATACCTGCCAGGACCGTCCGATCAGCTCGGGCATCTGCGCCAGGAAGATCAGGATGGCCAGGGCGTTGACGAAACCGGTGATCACCGAACGCGACACGAAGCGCATGAGGGCCCCCAGCTTCAATGCGCCGGCCACCACCTGCAGCAGGCCGGCCAGGATCGTCGCAGCCAGCAGGTACTGCAGGCCGTGGTCGCGGACGAGGTCGACCATCACCAGGGCCATCGCGCCGGTGGCCGCCGAAATCATGCCGGGGCGGCCGCCGGCGATGGCGGTGACCACCGCGATGCAGAACGACGCGTACAAACCGACCTTGGGGTCGACGCCGGCGATGATCGAGAAGGCGATCGCTTCGGGGATCAGCGCCAGTGCCACGACGGCGCCGGACAGCAGGTCGCCACGGATATTGCCGAGCCATTGCTGGCGCAGCGGATAGGAAACGGACATGAAAAAACTCCACGCACCGGCGCGGCGCGCGGCGCGTTGTGTGATGGAAACAAGGCACTCCCTGGACCCGGCACTGGCACGGGCGCGTCGTCAGCGCGTTGTCAGGGTGGCGTCATCACAGCAGGTCCGGCCCGGAGGCGAAAGCGGCGCGCAGGATACCGCAGCGCCGCCAGCCCCTCAATGCGGCGGGCGTTGACCTGTGCCGCCCGCATGCCCAGCATGGGCGCCGGACCTGTTCAGGAGTGCACCATGTACGGATTGATCGGCAAGATGAAGACTGCGGCCGGCGAGCGCGATCGGGTGATCGCGATTCTTCTCGACGGTACCGGCGCCATGCCCGGCTGCCTGAGCTACGTGGTTGCCACCGACCCGGCCGATCCGGACGCGATCTGGATCACCGAGGCATGGGAGAGCGCCGACCTGCACCGCGCCTCCCTCGCCCTGCCGGCCGTACAGGCGGCCATCGCCCAGGCGCGCCCGATGATCACCGGCTTCGGCGAGCGCTTCGAGACCGCCCCGGTGGGCGGGCACGGCCTGGTCAGCGGCTGACGCCTCAGCGTGCGAACCGCCGGGCGCCCGCCACGCAGGCCACCGCACACAGCGTGACCACCAGCATCATCGGGCTCACGGTTTCGTGCAGCAGCAGCGCGGCCAGGGCAAGGCCGAAGAACGGCTGCAGCAACTGCAGCTGGCCGACGGCGGCGATCCCGCCCTGGGCCAGGCCGCGGTACCAGAACATGAAACCGATCAACATGCTGAACACCGACACGTAGCCCAGCCCCCACCAGGCGGGCGCGCCCACCTGTGCCCACGATGCCGGCCAGCGCAGCAGCATCAGCGGCAGCATCACCGGCAGCGACACCACCAGCGCCCAGCTGATCACCTGCCAGCCACCCAGCGTGCGCGCCAACCGCGCCCCTTCGGCGTACCCCAGCCCGCATACCACCACCGCTGCCAGCATCAGCAGATCGCCCTGCAGCGAAGCCTCGATACCGTTGCCGAGCGCGTAGCCAACCACCACCACGCTGCCGAGCAGCGAGAACCCCCAGAACGCGGGGCGCAGCCGCTCGCCGCCGCGCAGCACGCCGAATACCGCCGTGCTCAGGGGCAGCAGCCCGAGGAACACGATCGAGTGCGCCGACGAGACATGCTGCAGCGCCAAGGCGGTGAGCAGCGGAAACCCGACCACCACCCCCAGCGCTACGACCGCCAGTGCAGGCAACACCGCTGCGGCCGGTCGCCGCTGGCCCAGCGCGTGCAGCAGCGCCCACCCGAGCACGGCGGCGACGCTGGCGCGCGCGGCGGTCAGGAACAGCGGGTCCAGATCCGCCACTGCCACACGGGTGGCCGGCAGCGAGCCGGCAAAGATCACCACGCCAATCAACCCGTTCATCCAGCCGCGTGTCGCGTTGTCCATCGTCCAATCCTTGTAGGGGACGGCCAGTGGATCACGCCGACCCGGCCTTCCCCCAGAGACAGTCCAGTACACTTCGACGTAACTGTTATGCCCTGACCTCCCCTACGGAATGCACACACCGATGACGCCGCCCGCCACCCGCATCGATGCGGTGATGACCGCCGTGCGCGCGAAGATCACCGCGCGCACCTATCTGCCCGGCATGCGCCTGCCCTCGGTGCGTGCCCAGGCCCGGGCACTGCAGTTGTCGGTGTCCACCATCGTGGAGGCCTACGAGCGGTTGGCGGCCGAAGGGCTCATCGTGGCCCGGCCCGGCTCGGGCTTCTACGTCATCGGGCCGGTGGCACCGCTGGCGCTGGCCGAGATGGGGCCGCCGCGCGATCGCCAAGTGGACCCGCTGTGGTTGGCGCGGCAGTCGCTGGAGCAGGACGCCAGCGTGCTCAAACCGGGCTGCGGCTGGCTGCCCGACGACTGGATGTACGTGGACGGGATCCGCCGTGGCCTGCGCCATGCCGCGCGCAGCAGCGCATCGGCACTGGCCGGTTACGCCACCCCGCTTGGGCTGCCGCCGTTGCGGCAGCTGCTGGCGCGGCGCCTTGCCGGCCACGGCATCGATGCCGCACCCGAGCAGATCATGCTGACCGAATCGGGATCGCACGCGATCGACCTGATCTGCCGTTTCCTGCTGGAACCCGGCGACACCGTGCTCATCGATGACCCGTGCTATTTCAACTTCCTGGCACTGCTCAAGGCGCACCGGGTGCAGGTGGTGGGCGTGCCCTATACCGCCAACGGGCCGGACGTGGCTGCCTTCGCCGCCGCACTGGAAGCACATTCGCCACGGCTGTACATCACCAATTCGGGCATCCACAACCCGACCGGTGCGGTGTTGTCGCCGGCCACCGCGCACCGCCTGCTGTCGTTGGCCGAGCACAGCGACCTGGTGATCGTCGAGGACGATCTGTTCGCGGACTTCGAGCACACGCCCGCACCGCGCCTGGCCGCATTTGATGGGCTGTCACGGGTGATCCAGGTGGGCAGCTTCTCCAAGACGCTGTCGGCGGCGGTGCGCTGCGGCTTCATCGCCGCACGCGGCGACTGGATCGAGCGGCTGGCCGACCTGAAGATCGCCACCAGCTTCGGCGGCGGGCGCCTGGCCGCCGACATCCTGCACACCGCGCTGACCGACAGCGGCTACCGCCGCCATGTGGAGTCCATCCGTACCCGCCTGGCCGTAGCACGCGAGCACACCCTGGCGCGGCTGGCCGCGCTGGGCATCCGCCCTTGGCTGGTGCCGCAGGCGGGGATGCTGCTGTGGTGCCACCTGCCCGACGGCCGTGATGCGGCCACCCTGGCGCGCACCTGCCTGGCCGACGGCGTGGTGCTTGCGCCGGGCAATGCGTTCAGTCCATCGCTGAGCGCGGGTGGGCTGCTGCGCTTCAATGCCGCCCAGGCGCAGGACCCGCGCATCTTCGACGTGCTGCGCCGGGCGCTGCGGGAGCGGCCCGCCGACGCGCGCGCCGTCGCCGGGGACTAACCCACCAGCCAGTCCACGATCAGGCGCGGCAGAAGGACCATCGCGGCGACAACGGCCACGAAGATCATCAGTACCTTCAGCGTCAGCGGCCGGCGCCGGGGATGGCTGAAATGCAGGTGCAGGTCGCGCAGCTCCGATTCCAGCGCGTAGTGTCCGGTCGCCGAGCGCCTTCCGGGCGCCGACGTGAGCCGCTCCAGTTCGCGGCAGCGGGCCATCAATTCGCGCGCGGGCGTCTTCAGCAGAATCTGATGGCGGATCTCGACCAGTCGCGACGTGAGCGGCATCAAGGCCTCCGCGCAACGGTCGGCCGGTGCCTGCTGCGCCGCCAACCGCGCCGCCTCCACATCGATCGCGTACTGAAGCGCATCGCGGTCTGCACGCAACTGCGTCAATGAACGTCTGCCCACACGCATCGCACGCTCCCTATGCGGCTGATCCCGCCACCGGGCGGTTCGTCCATTCTAGAGCGTCGCCACGACCAAGGAATCTGAATACGCATAACGGGTACATGGCACCGGTCCGCTGGAAACAGTCGCTCCCACGTGCATCCGCTTGCCTGCCCGCTGCGTACCTTCAGTACCCCTCATCCCGAGGGCACACCAGATCAGGAGAAGCACCATGCACGCTCTTCTTCAACGCATCGCCGTCGCCGCCAGCTTCGCCGTACTCGGCACCACCCCTCTGCTCAGCATTGCCGCCGACACCGTCATGGTCGGCGGCGCGGCGATGTACCCGACGAAGACCATCGTTGAGAACGCCATCAACTCCAAGGATCACACCACCCTGGTCGCCGCCGTGAAGGCCGCCGGTCTGGTCGACACCCTCAACGGTAAAGGCCCCTTCACCGTCTTTGCGCCCACCAACGCTGCCTTCGACAAACTGCCGGCGGGCACCGTCGATACCCTGGTCAAACCCGAGCACAAGGCCGACCTGACCAGGATCCTCACCTATCACGTCGTCACCGGCACCTACACCTCCATGCAGCTCACCGCCGACGCCAGAAAGCACGGCGGCACGGCAACGCTCAAGACCGTTCAAGGCGAGCCGCTGACCATCAAGCTGCATGATGGCAAGCTCTGGGTGGTGGATGCCAAGGGCGGCAAGGCGGCGATCAGCATCGCCGACGTTACCCAGTCCAACGGCGTCATCCACGTCGTGGACAGCGTGCTGATGCCCAAGTAACCGCACGGCCGGGCGGGCATTCACGGGAATGCCCGCTGCGGGTCGGCGTTACCGGGGCCGACGTGTAAACCTTCTCACCGCCTTCTGCATCCAACCTTGGATATCACCACAAGGCGACCGATATGAAGGCATGGATGTGGATGCTCGTGGCTCTTTTGGCTGCAGGCACGGTGCCGGCAGCCACGGCCGCCGCGCCGCAGGTGGAGACACGCGACATCGCGAATTTCTGGATCGCGTACGACGCCATCCGTGCCGAAACCGATCCGGTGCGCAGGAAGGCGCTGATCAACACGCTCTACATCGGCAAGGGCACGCCCGGCCTGCATGCCCTGATGCGGGCGCGCGGCTACACCGACGACCAGTACGTCGCGGCGATTGATGCCTGGCCGCGTTACTGGGCGTCGGTACGCCCGCTGACCGGTCGCGCCTTCGCCGCCACCGCCCCACTCGAGGCCGATCTGGCCACACTCAGCCGCCTGTACCCCGCCCTGCGCCCAGCGGGCATCACCTACGCCATCGGCGTGCTGCGCACCGGCGGCACTACGCTTGACGACAAGGTGCTGATTGGCGCCGAACTCGCCCTGGGCGACGACAGCGTCGATGTCTCGGAGCTTCCCGAGCCTCTGCAGACCCGGCTGCGCACCTTCTATGCATCTCAGCCGTTCCACAACAACGGGCAGAACAACATCCACGAGTACATCCACACCCAGCAGGCCGAGGCCGGCGATACCCTCGCCCAGTACGCACTGCGCGAAGGCGTCGCGGAGCTGGTGGCCGAGCTGGTCACCGGGAAGAAGCCCGATCTGCCGCTGTACGTGTACGGGCCGGCACACGAGGCCGAGTTGAAGGCACGGTTCCAGGCCGACCGGCGCGGGAACGACTACCGCGACTGGCTGTACAACAGCAGCAACAACCGGTTCGGGGTGAGCGACCTGGGGTACTACGTGGGATACCGCATCGCGAGCGCGTACTACGCCGCGCAGCCGGACAAGGCCACAGCGATCGCGACGTTGCTGGAGCTGCGCTATGACGATGTGCAGGCAGTGGACGCAGTGATCGAACGATCCGGCTACCTGCGCTGATCCGAACGACGTCCACGGCGGTGCGCGCCCTGTCGACAGGTACGCGTTCGACGTCCCCCCAGCGGCAGAGTCCGGCGACGCTTGGCAACCCTGCGCCGATCCCGCACAGTTCCCCTCTGCCCCAGGATGCCGATGCCCCATGACACGCCTGCTCATCATCGAGGACAACCCCGAGCTGGTGGCCAACCTGTACGGCTTCCTGGAGCCACTGGGCTATGTGCTGGACGATGCACGGGATGGCGCCACCGGCCTGCGCCTGGCCACGCAGAATGACTACGATGCCATCCTGCTGGACCTGATGCTGCCACGACTGGACGGCATGACGCTGTGCCAGAAGCTTCGCGAGGAATTCCAGAATCCCGTGCCGGTGATCATGCTGACCGCCCGCGACCCGGTGGACGACCGGGTGCAGGGCCTGGCGCAGGGTGCGGACGACTACCTGGTCAAGCCCTTCTCATTGAAGGAGCTCGATGCGCGCATCCAGGCGCTCGTCCGCCGTGCCCAGGGCCGCAACGTCCAAGGCACGCTCACCTGGCAGGACCTGCGCGTGGACACCCGGGCGCCTCAGGCGTGGCGGCAGGGCCAGACCATCACGCTGACTCCGAGCACCCACAAGCTGTTGCTGTGCCTGATGCGTGCCGCGCCTGACGTGGTGAGAAAGCAGGAGATGGAATACCTGCTCTGGGGCGACCATCCGCCGGAAAGCGGTGCGTTGCGGACGCACATCCACGAGCTCCGCCAGCACACCGACAAGCAGTTTGCGAATCCGCTCATCGAAACGGTGCATGGCATCGGCTGGCGTCTGAACGCGCCCCGGACGCCCGCCCCGGAATGACCATGCAGGGAGGCCCGTTGCCACCATGAAAGCGATCTACCGCCAGATGACGCTCAGAGTGCGCATCATCGTGTCGTTCGTGCTGCTGATGGTCGCCGTCATGGGGTTTGTGGTCGCCGCCGAGCAGCTGGACTATGACGAGCTGCGCGCATACGTCATCTCCAGAAGCCTGCACGACGAGATGCATCGGCTGCAGTCGGAGCTCGCCAACGGCACGACGCCAACCCTCTCCCCCGGCAGCCAGCTCTATGACAGCCGCAGCGTACCCGATGACCTGCGCAGGTTTGCACCGGGCTACTACAGCGCCGACCCGCCCGACGTCTGGCACCTGCTGGTGTTCGACGGCGATGGCCAGCGCTACTACCTCCGCCAGGATGCAGAGCGCTACCAGTACCTGGAGCACGTGATTGACGGCTATGCGCTGGTGGTCATTCTGCTGTGCATCCTGTGCGCGTTCTGGATCGGACGGCTGACCGCGGCGCGGGTCATCGCCCCGATCACCCTTCTGGCCGATGCGGTGCAACGCAAGCAGACCCCCTTCCCGTTCCAGGATGCGCGCGATGAGATCGGGGTGCTGGCACGCGCCTTTGCCCAGCACAGCGACGAGGCGGAGCAGTTTCTGCAGCGCGAACGCTGCTTCGTGGGCGATGCGAGCCATGAACTGCGCACCCCACTGGCCGTCATCTCCGGGGCAGCGGAGACCATCGTTCACCAGCTGCCCGACGACAGCCACCTGAAAGCGAGTGGCGAGCGCATCGTGCGCACCACGCAGGAGATGCAGCGCCAGCTCACCTGCCTGCTGCTGCTCTCGCGCGACCCGCAGCGCCTTGCCAAGGAAGACGTGCCACTACGCCCGCTGATCGAAGAATGCATGACGCGCTGCCACCCCTGGCTGGCGGGAAAGCCGGTGACCGTGCGGCTGGATGCGCCACAGGCGCCGTCCATCCATACCAATGCCGAACTGGCGCGCAGCGTGGTCTGGAACCTGCTGCGCAATGCATGCCAGTACACCGATCAGGGCGAAATACGCATCGCCGTCGAGGGTGCCACACTGGCCATTGCCGACACCGGCCCGGGCCTGCCACCCAGCATCGACCCGCAGCAGTTCCAGCGTTTCGCGCCCAGCCTGCGCGAGAGTGGCGAAGGGCTTGGCCTGTCGATCGTGCAGCGGATCGTGGACCACCTGGGATGGCACATGGCGGTCGAAAGCTCGCAGACCGGCTGTCGATTTACCGTGGACATGTCCGGCACCGGGCACGGAGCAGCGCAGAGCCGATAGCCGCGCGTCCACGCGCGGCCAGGAAAGCGCGCCATGCCGCGCCGGTCCTGACAGCTTCCTGACGCCGCCTTCTCAATGATCTGCCTCGATCACGTCCTTGATGAGAAGCAGATGCAAGCGCCAGACCCCGTCGGAACCGGCAAGTATCGCCACGGCAGAACCGGATTCAACCGGATACTCCACACGTTGATTCATTCGCGGGATGGCTTCCTGGCAACCGTGCGCGGCGAGGCCGCCTTTCGGCAGCTCCTGGCTCTGCATGGCGCACTGATGGCAGGCACGCTGCTGCTTGATGTCACCCCGGTGGAGCGTGCGCTGATGCTGGCCGCCAGCTTCATCAGCCTGATCGTGGAGCTTCTCAACTCGGCCATCGAAGCCGTCGTTGACCGCATCTCGCTTGAGCGCCATCCCTTGTCCAAGAATGCCAAGGACATGGGCAGTGCAGCACAAACCGTCGCACTGATGATGGTGGGTGCCGTGTGGATGGCCATCCTGCTGGGACAGGACGCCACGGCGCTTTGATCCACACGGACCACCGGGACGCACCGCGTCATTCCTGACAACTTCCTGATACGAGCATTTTGATACTGCGCGCACTCTTCATTCATTGGACGAATGCGCGTGCTTCAACGCCTGACCTCTGTGCGGCTCAACCCGGTACAACTGACATGGGTAGCCGCACTGTTCTTCACCACCCTCGGCAACATCGCACTGTGGCAGACGCTATGGACCCACCTGGAGCTGGATGGCCTGCGCGGCGTGCTGTTCGCCCTGAGCCTGCCGGTGTTCTTCTTCTGCCTGTTCAACCTGCTGCTCATGCCGGTGCTCGCGCTTCCGTATCTGCGCAAGCCCCTGCTGGCGCTGCTGGTGATCATCAGCGCCGCCTGCACGTACTTCATGCTGCACTACAACGTGCTGATCGACCGCAGCATGGTGCAGAACGTCTTCGAGACCAACCAGGCCGAGCTCGGGTCCTACTTCTCCGTTCCCCTGCTGCTCACCATCGTGGTGCTCGGTGTCCTTCCGGCTGCGGCAATGGTGTCGCTGCGCATCGGCAGCGCATCGGCGGGAAAGACAGCCGGCTGGATGCTGATCAATGCAGTGGCAACACTGGTGATCCTGACCGTAGTGTCCATGTTGTTCTACAAGGACTACGCCTCCCTGCTGCGCAACAATCGTGAGCTCAGGGACCAGGTGTTGCCGGTCAACGTCGTACGCAATGCCAATGGTTACCTCAAACGCAGATATCTCACGGTGTCACGACCGCTGCAGGCCGTTGCCGAGGACGCCACCCGGCCGGCGATGGTCGCCGGCAGGCGGCCGAGACTGGTGATTGCCGTCGTGGGCGAGACCGCGCGCGCACAGAACGTCCAGCTCACTGGCTACCCGCGCGAAACCAATCCGGTGCTGTCGGAGCGAGGGGATATCATCGCCTTCAGGAACGTCTCATCCTGCGGCACCGCCACCGCCATTTCCGTGCCCTGCATGTTTTCCCGGATGGCACGCAGCCAGTACGACGACGTGCGCGCCGCAACCGAGGAGAATCTGCTGGATATCCTGCAGCGCACCGGCGTGAACATCCTCTGGCGCAACAACAACAACGGTGGCTGCAAAGGGGTGTGCACACGCGTGCCCACCGATGACATGCCCACGCTCAAGGTGGCCGAACACTGTGTCAACAGGGACGGCACCTGCTACGACGAGGTGCTGCTGCATCAGCTCAATGCGCGCATCGATGCCATGCAGGGCGATGCCCTGATCGTGCTTCACCAGCTGGGCAGCCACGGCCCCACCTACTTTGAACGCTACCCGCCGGACGCGGCCGTCTTCACCCCGACCTGCAACAGCAATCAGATCCAGAAGTGCACCAACGAGGCGCTGATCAACACGTACGACAATACGCTGCGCTACACCGACCGCATGCTGGGCAGGACCATCGAGATGCTCGAAAGCTATTCGGACCAGCGGGACGTGGCCATGATCTACGTTTCCGATCATGGCGAGTCGCTCGGCGAGCGCGGCATGTATCTGCACGGCACGCCGTACGTCATTGCGCCGCCGGAGCAGACGCGCGTGCCCATGTTGATGTGGTTCTCGCCGGCATTCGCACTTCACGCCAACCTCAACCTGGCCTGCCTTCGTTACCATGCCGAGGGAACCCCGTACAGCCATGACAACATCTACCACGCCGTCCTGGGCCTGTTCGATGTCAGGAGCAGTGTCTACCAGCGCGATCTTGATCTGTTTGCCGGCTGCCGCTCCGGGGCGTGACCGCCCCTGCCACCTGCGCGTCACGTTCGCCGCAGGCGGATAACCGCCTGGGCGTGCTCGAGCAGCAGGATCGTTTCCCCCTGCACGGATTGAAGCATCGCGGCGTCACAGCTGCCGTCGGGAACGGGGGCGACAAGCAGGACGCCGCCGGCCATCAATCGCCGGCGACGACCGGGCATTGCCATCCCGATCTGCCCGCCGTGAAACCTCCGCGAGGGCGCTGATTGTTCCGGCCAGTGTTCCGCAAGCTCTTATCAGGTACTTCGGGGATACTCCAGGTGCGTGATTTTCTTGGTGGGGACCGGCAGTTGAAGCGGCAGGAGCAGGCGCTCAATGATATGAGTGTTGATGAGTACCTTGAGGCGCGGAAGGCATTTGATCCGAAGAATCGGGATAGAACGGTCGCCGAAGCGGCTGGAAGGCAGTACAAGCTCTTTTTTTGGAACAGAAGGAGAACGAGCGAAAAGATCTTGGGATCGATAGAGAGACGCGCAGGAGAATGGGAGCCGAGCACGCAGATGAAACAATGAAGGTCATGCACGCGCTTCACAATCCAGACTTCGTGGCTGGGGGCAACGACAAGATTACCGACGTCGGCGATGGCCAGGTCACCTCGACCAGTGGCGGCAGTGGAAGCGTGCAAAGAAAGGGCGAACATCGCGTATCGATGAGTTGGACGAGGCCGCAGCCAACGTTCCTTTGAGCGAAAGAAGCAAGACAAAAATGAAGGGCGGACTGGAGCGTTGCAAATGACCCGCATGATTGATGAAGATTTTAAGTACTTCCATCGAAACTCGGGATTTGGACCTGCAGTGGATACCCGACCCGCAGGGGAATCTACGCTGACGCTCTATCGCGGGAAGCTACCTGAAAAGCTGCTTGAGTACTGGAAGGCCTATGGCTTTTCCGGCTACGGAGGCGGCTTGTTTTGGATGACTGATCCAAGTGAGTATTCTGAAGTCCTCAATGCCTGGATCTACGGCACGCCGCTGTACGGGACCGACGATTTCCACGTTATCGGTCGGACGGCATTCGGGCGACTGATGGTGTGGGGAACCCGAACGGGCCCGTGCATGACCATCCTGTCGATGACGTCAATGATCTTCCCAAAAGACAATTCGAAGTGGATGAGCCAAGGCAAAGGCGACGCTTTAGCGTCCAGCTGGGTGGAGCGCCTTGATAAGGTCGATCTAGATGAGGAAGACGAAGCTGGACAGCCTCTGTTTGAAAGAGCAGTGAACCAGCTCGGGCACTTGGCTCCCGATGAGATGTATGCCTTCACTCCGGCTTTGAGGGCGGGCGGGCCGTGTCGCCTCGATCATTTGAAGAAGGTCAAGGCCGTCGAACACCTCATGCTCCTGGCCCAGCTTGGAGAGCCAGAAATCATGCTGGACATCGTGAAGGAAGCGAAAGACCGCGGTGTCTGGAAGTAGCCCATGCCCGGTCATCCTGGTCGGACTGTCATCGGCCTCCAAGCCGCCGCCTCAAGGCCAAAACCCCTATTTTTGTGGAGAATTCAGCCTTTGCTGGACTACATCGGATCATCAAATGGTGGGCCCACCAGGATTCGAACCTGGAACCAAAGGATTATGAGTCCTCTGCTCTAACCGTTGAGCTATAGGCCCTTGCGGCCGCACAGTGTAGTAGAGCCGCGCCCGGCCCTGCCACTGCCTGCGGGCATGCCACGCACCCCTCATCCGAACCGGTGGCGCATCGCATCGACCTGCCGTGCATTGTCCGCCGCCAACGCGCGCAAGGCGGGCGAGCGCAGCAGGGACGAGCCCGCCACCCGCTGCCAGTAGTCGAGCGCCACCGGCGCGGCCCATTGCAGGTGGGCGAGCTGGCCGCTGCGCTCTGGCGCAACCGGCCCGAGCGGCGCTGCCGCGCGCAGCACCCCGGTTCGCGAGGGGGCCAGCGACATCGGCAGCATGTCGTAGACCGGCGCCAGCGGCAACGGACCGTGATCGACCAGATGGAAGCCGAGATTGCCGTGGTGCATGTCGCTGTTGCCGATGAGGCGGCCGAAGGCATGCAGCCGGGCCATGTGCGTGGCGGTGGCGGCCGTCAGCCAGCCCTGCGCGTGCAGCTGCTCGCCCGCGCGCGCCCAGTCCAGCGTGACGTCTCCCACGAACGCCGCAGTCAGCGACATCAGTGACACGAAGCCGCGGCGGCCAAGCACGTCCGGCGTGCGGTCGAAGCGCTGCACCTCGAGGAAGGCATGCGTGCTGGTCTGGAGCAGCTCGGAAACGGCCGCATCCACGCCTGCATCGCGCAGGCACTGCAGCGCGAGGTGCTCGCACACGAGCAGGTCGGCCCAGCGCTCGGCAGCCTCACCGGCGGTGGGCTGCGCGAACTTCACCAGCACTGCCTGGCGATGACCGTTGTGCGTCACGGTGGCGGTGAACTTGGGCTGCTCCCCGCCGGGTGATGAACCGACATCCTCGCCCTCCAGGACGGCCGCAGCGCGCGCAGGATAGTCGCGGACACGCTGGTCGGCCTGGACACCGTCCGGCGGCGCATCCAGTTCGGCCAGGGCTGCGGCGACGGCGTCGCCCCCCAGCAGCAGGTCGCCGATGCCGGTACCCCCGGCGCGCACCAGCGCCTGCAGAATGTCGCCCTGCTGCCAGCGGTTGAGATCGTCCGGCACGCGGAGATCGCGTGCGCGGCGATGGGCGAAGGTGCGGCCGAGAAACCCCTGCGGGCGCAGGTCATCCAGGAACCACGGGATATCGGGGAACCAGCCGTCGATGGCACCGTCCGGGGCGCGGTTGAGGTTGGGCCGGGCGGTGCCGACGTCCAGGTGGAAGGCATCACCGCTGAGGGCGATGAGCGTGCCCAGCTCTTCCAGGCTGGCATCGGGGCGGAGGCGGAACAGCGGCCATTCGCTGCCTGCGGCAGTGGCTCGGCGGGCGGCGTAGGCAGTAGCGCGGCCCCGGCCCAGGCGGGCCACGCGGTCGCCGGCGTCGGCCACCAGTCGGCTCAACGTCATCCGGGTGGCGCCCAGACGCTCGGCGAGCGCGGCGGCCGCTACCACCTCACCGGCCGGAAGGCGGTCGAGCAGATCCTGCACGGTGTGGCGGGTGGGACGGGCCATGCTGGCGGACATCCGGACTGATTATGTTACGAATATATAGACGTAAACACGGAGCTTCGCAAGGACGTGCACGTCTATCTTACTGATAACAGAGCTACTTTCATCGGGTTGTTCGGCCATCGATCCGTTTTTATGTTACGAATCATGTTACATAAATTGGAGGCTGCAACGGTACCATGCGAGGAGCGTCCGGGTGGCGTGCGTAC